>DAINBM010000227.1:0-4967 GCA_036732965.1 Caulobacteraceae bacterium
GTGCCGGAAGTGCTACAAACCCCTGTCAACGCGGGCTATACCGCTGTCATGAGCCTTCTGCCCAAGTCCCGAAAGGCCCGCCGTCGGCTGATGGCCGTGGCCGTGGCCGCGCCGATCCTCGCCGCCGGAGCCGCCCTGTCCCTCTACGCCATCGGCGACGGTGCGGTGTTCTTCTACACCCCCGCCCAGGCCAAGGCGAAGCACGTGCCCTCCGGCCGCACGGTCCGCATCGGCGGGCTGGTGGAGCGGGGATCCGTGGTCAAGGGACCGGACGGCACCGTCAGTTTCGTGGTCACCGACAAGATCGCCACCGACAAGGTGGTCTTCCGCGGCGATCTGCCGGATCTGTTCCGCGAGGGGCAGGGCGTGGTGACGCAGGGGGCCTACAGTGCCGACGGGGTGTTCGTGGCCAAGGAAGTGCTGGCCAAGCACGACGAGCGCTACATGCCCAAGGACGTGGCCGACGCCCTGAAGAAGTCCGGCCAGTGGCGTCCGGACGCCACCGTGTCATCCACCGCACCGATGGTGAGCGGGAGCGCGAACCGGTGATCGCGGAACTGGGTGCCTTTGCCCTGGTGCTGGCACTGGTCCTGTCGGCCGCCCAGTCGGCCCTGAGCTTTTCCGCCCGGCGGATGCATGACGCCGCGCTCCGCGGGGCGGGGGAGGGGGCGGCGCTGGCAGCCTTTGCCGGCGTGGCCATGGCCTTTGCCAGCCTGATGACCGCCTTCGTCACGTCGGACTTCTCCGTCGCCAACGTGGCCAACAATTCGCATACGGATAAACCGCTGCTGTACAAGGTGGCGGCCGTGTGGGGCAGCCATGAGGGCTCCATGCTGCTCTGGGACCTGGCGCTCACCGGTTTCGGGGCTGCGGTGGTGCTGGCCGGACGGCGTCTGCCCGTGGGGCTCAAGGCCCTGACGGTGGGGGTCCAGGGACTGCTGGGCCTCGTCTTCCTCGCCTATACCGCCTTTGCCTCCAACCCCTTCGCCCGGCTGGCCCATCCGCCGGTGGAGGGGGCGTCCCTCAATCCGATCCTGCAGGACCCATTCCTGGCGATCCATCCGCCGTTCCTCTATTCCGGCTATGTGGGCTTCTCCGTCGTGTTCAGCCTGTGCGTCTCCGTGCTGATCGAGGGGCGGGTCGACACCGCCTTTGCCCGCTGGGTGAGGCCCTGGGCGCTGGCGGCCTGGAGCCTTCTGACCATCGGCATCACCCTCGGCTCCTTCTGGGCCTATTACGAGCTGGGCTGGGGGGGCTGGTGGTTCTGGGACCCGGTGGAGAATGCCAGCTTCATGCCCTGGCTTGTGGGGGCGGCGCTGCTGCACTCCGCCATCGTCACCGAAAAGCGCGGGGCGCTCGCGGGCTGGACCGTGTTCCTGGGGGTGGCGGCGTTCAGCTTCTCCATGCTGGGCGCCTTCCTCGTGCGGTCGGGCATCCTGACCTCGGTCCATGCCTTTGCCGTGGACCCCAGGCGCGGGGCGATCCTGCTCGGCATCCTGGCCCTGGCCGCAGGGTCGGCCCTGTCCCTGTTCGCCTGGCGGGCACCGGTGCTGAAGGCAGGAGGACTGTTCGCGCCCATCAGCCGGGAGGGGGCGCTGGTGATCAACAACCTGTTCCTGGCCACGGCCGCCCTGACGGTGATGGCGGGCACCCTCTATCCACTGATCTACCAGGCCGCCACCGGCCAGCCCCTGAGCGTGGGCGCCCCGTGGTTCAATCTCACCTTCGCCCCGCTGATGACCGCGGTCCTGATCCTGCTGCCGGCGGGGACGCTGCTGTCGTGGAAGCGTGCGGACGCGAAAGGGGCGGTCGAGCGCCTGTGGGCGGCGGGTCTGCTGGCTCTGGCCACCGGCATCGGCGTCTTCGCCCTGCAGAACGCCAAGGGGGCCTTTGCCGCCATCGGCATCGCACTGGGCGTCTGGTTGATTGCCGGGGCCTTGACGGAGCTCGCCGTGCGCGTGCGCCTGTTCCGGGCTCCGCTGAAGGAGGTGGCGAACCGCCTCACCGGCCTGCCAAGGGGCGCCTATGGCATGACCCTCGCCCATATCGGCGTGGGCGTGTTCGTGCTGGGGGCGTGCGTCGAGACCGGCTGGCGGGTGGAGGCGGCCCAGGCCCTGAAGCTGGGAGACCGCGTGGCCGTGGGGGCCTACAGCCTCAACCTGACCGATGTGACCCGGGCCGAGGGCCCGAACTATTCGGCGGAGCGCGCCACCGTGCGCATCTCCGGCCCGCAGGGGGACAGCGTCCTCTATCCGGAGCGGCGCTTCTATCCCGCCAACCGCCAGACCGTCAGCCAGGTGGCCATCGAGACCCACGGTCCCAGCGATCTCTATGTGGTGTTCGGCGAGCGGCGGGACGGAGCCGAGCCCAGCTGGCTGATCCGCGCCTACTGGAACCCCTGGGCCCGGCTGATCTTCGGCGGGCCCCTGCTGATGGCGCTGGGCGGGCTCGTCTCCCTGTCCGACCGGCGGCTGCGCATGGCGGCCGGGGCGAAGGCCCGGGCGGCGCTGACCGGAGCCCGGGCATGAGCGCGCGGGCCCGGCGCGTCGGCTCGGCCCTGGCCCTGATCACCTGCGCCCTGTGGCTCACCGCCGGGTCGGCGGGGGATCCGGCGGACCGGCTGGCCGATCCGGCGAAGGAAGCCCGCGCCCGGGACCTGTTCCGCGAGGTCCGTTGTCTGGTCTGCCAGAACGAGAGCATCGACGACAGCGAGGCGGAGCTGGCCTCGGACCTGCGGCGGATCGTCCGCCAGCAGGTCGCCGCCGGGCACACGGATGCCGAGGTCCGGGGCTTCCTCGTGGCGCGCTATGGCAAGTTCGTGCTGCTGAAGCCGCCCTTCGACGCGGGAACCGCGCTGCTGTGGCTGACGCCCTTCGGTGTCGTCGCAGGGGTCGGGGTGCTGCTCTGGCGGCGGCGGGGACAGGGTGCGGGCGAGGCGCCCCCCCCCCTGTCGGCGGAGGAAGAGGCGCGGCTGCGTCAGCTGGAGCGCTGATTTCCGGCGGCGCATTATTAAGCTTTCGTAAGATAGGCTGGTTCGCCACGGTCCGGCCCAACTTGCGCCGAACCATGGCCGTGTTCATGTCCGCAGGCTGAGCAGACTTCGCGATGAGGGTCCGTCCATCGGACCGTTACAAGGGACGTTTCAATGGTGATGAAGAAGGGTTTCGTTGCGGGCGCGCTGGCGGGTGTCAGCGTTGCGGCACTGGCCGTCGTCGGCGCGGGCGTCCAGTGGCCCCAGGCCATGGCCGATGAGCGTCCGCCCGTGAACCAGGCGGTGCCGGGCACCACCTTCGCCCCGCCCCCGGGCAGCCCCATGTCCTTCGCCGACATCTTCGAGCGGGTGGCCCCGGCGGTGGTGTCGATCGACGTCACCTCCAAGGCCCATGCCAATGATGCCATGGCCGAACTCGCCAAGCGCTTCGGCATGCCCGTGCCCAAGGCGCCGAAGAAGACCCCGAAGGCTGCGCCCAGGGGGCCGCTGAAGCCCGGTGCCCCGGCCCCCAACGGCGGGGAGGACAATGGCGATGAGGCGGACGACGACGCGCCCTCGGCCATGGCCTCCGGCTCCGGCTTCTTCATCTCGGCGGACGGCTACATCGTCACGAACAACCACGTGATCGCCGATGCCGACACCATCACGGTGAAACTGAACGACAAGCGCGAACTGAAGGCCCGGGTGATCGGCCGCGACGAGGGCACCGACCTCGCCGTGATCAAGGTCGAGGGCAAGGACTTCCCGTTCGTGACCTTCGAGAACAAGGGCAAGCCCCGTGTGGGTGACTGGGTCATCGCCGTGGGCAATCCGTTCCTGCTGGGCGGCACCGCCACGGCGGGGATCGTGTCCGCCTATGGCCGCGACATCGGCGACAACTTCGTCGACTACCTGCAGATCGACGCCCCCATCAACCGGGGCAATTCCGGCGGCCCGACCTTCGACATCTACGGGCGGGTGATCGGCGTCAACACGGCGATCTTCTCCCCCTCGGGCGGCTCTGTCGGGATCGGCTTCGCCATTCCCTCGGACGTGGCCGAGCGCATCACCCGGTCGCTGATGGCCGGGCAGTCCGTGGTCCGCGGCTATCTGGGCGTGGGCGTCTATGATGTGACCAAGGACGTGGGCGAGAGCCTTGGCGTCACCGCCAATCACGGGGTGCTGGTGGGTGAAGTCACCGCCGGCGGCCCGGCGGAGAAGGCGGGCGTGCAGAACGGCGACATCATCGTGTCGGTGAACGGCAAGGCGCTGGCCAACCGCGGGGCGCTCACCCGGGCGGTGGCCATGACCCAGCCCGGTGATGCCCTGAAGCTCGAGGTGCTCCGGGGCGGCAAGACGATCAGCCTGGTCGCCAAGGCGGGCACCCGCCCGTCCGAGACGGCCCTGCTGGCCCGCCAGAACGGTGCCGAGGAGGGCGACGGTCCGGACGCCGCGGACAGCGGCAAGCCCGGCGCCCTGGGCCTCGCCGTCCAGCCCCTGACCGACGGCCTGCGACACAGGTACGACCTGAAGCCGAACGTGCACGGCCTGGTGGTCACCGGTCTGGCGGACGACAGCGACGCGGCGCGCAAGGGGCTGCACCCCGGGGACGTGCTGGTCAGCGCCAACCAGACGCCGCTGGCCTCGGCCGCGGATCTGGCGGCGGTGATCGCGGAGGCGAAGAAGGCCGGCCGCACCACGGTCTTCTTCCTCGTCACCCGCGGGGCCCAGACCCTGCCGCTTGTCCTCAAGCTTGATAAATAGACCGAACAGCGGAACCCTCGTCCATCGGCCCTTGTGCCGGTGGACGGGGCCCGGCCTCGGGTCGGGAGGGGGACGGTCATGCGCATCCTGATCATGGAAGACGACATCAGCGCCGCCGAGGCGATGATGAAGGGCCTTGCCGATGCCGGCCACGAGACGGTGCACGCTCCCGATGGGCGGGAGGGCCTCGCGCTTGCGGCCCGGGGCGGCTTCGACGTGATGGTGGTGGACC
>DAINBM010000228.1:0-4951 GCA_036732965.1 Caulobacteraceae bacterium
CCGGTTTCGGGGTCGAGGTCAAGGGGGCGCAAGCCGCCGGGCACCCCTTTCATCCGTCGGAGAATACCGCCAGACTCCGATCGGCAGGGCGAGCCCCGCCCACCCTCTCCGGCCTGAACGTTCAGGAGCCTTCCATCATGAGTTCTGTCACAGGTCTTGCGGCTGCCGCTGCCCTTGCGACCGCAGCCCTGCCCGCATCCGATGCGCAGGTGCTGGCCGTCCATGCGGCCCACCTGGTGGACCCGGCGGCCGGTCGGGTGCTGGCGGACGTGCTCGTGGTGATCTCAGGAGATCACATCGCAGCCGTCGGCGCGGCCGCCACCACCCCGGTGCCGACCGGGGCCCGCCGCATCGAGCTGGGCTCCGCCACGATCCTCCCCGGCCTGATCGACGTGCACGTGCACCTCACCGCCAACGCCTCTGACGAGGGCCTGAACGGCCTTGTGAAGCCGACCGTGCGCGAGGCCATAGACGGGGTCGCCAATGCCCGCAGGACCCTCGAGGCGGGCTTCACCACCGTGCGCAATGTCGGGGCCGGCGGCTTCTCAGACGTGGCGCTCCGAGATGCCATCAACGAGGGCGAGATCGAAGGGCCCCGCATGCTGGTCTCCGGACCACCGCTCGGAGCCACCGGAGGCCATGCGGACGACAACCTCCTGCCCTTCGAGTATCACCATGCCGCCGAAGGCGCGGCGGACGGCCCCTGGGCGCTGCGGGCCCGGGTGCGGCAGAACGTCAAGTACGGTGCCGACCTGATCAAGTTCATGGCCACCGGCGGGGTCCTGTCCCACGGGGACAGCGTGGACGGGCAGCAACTGTCGCAGGACGAGATGAACGCGGTGGTCGAGGAGGCGCACATGTGGGGGCGCAAGGTCGCCGTCCACGCCCACGGCGCGTCGGGCATCCGCGGGGCCATCCTCGCCGGGGCGGACTCCATCGAGCATGCCAGCCTGATCGACGACGAGGGCATCCGCCTTGCCAAGGCCCGGGGCACCTATCTGGCCATGGACATCTACAATGACGACTTCATCCTGGCCGAGGGGGAGCGCAACGGGATCGAACCCGCCTCCCTCGACAAGGAGCGGCAGGTCGGCCGGCTGCAGCGCGCCAACTTCCAGAAGGCGGTGAAGGCCGGGGTGAAGATGGCCTTCGGCACCGATGCCGGGGTCTATCCGCACGGGGACAATGCCCGGCAGTTTCCGGTCATGGTGAGCTACGGCATGACCGCGATCCAGGCCATCCAGGCCGCCACGGTGAATGCCGCCGACCTTCTGGGCTGGGGCGGCAAGGTCGGCCGGATCGCGCCGGGCTACTTTGCCGACCTGATCGCCGTGGACGGTGACCCGGTGGCCGACGTGCGCGCACTGGAGCGGGTGAGCTTCGTCATGAAGGGCGGCGTGGTCTACCGCAGCGCCCGGTAGTCGATCAGACGATGACGAGGACCAGCAGCAGGCTGATGAGGGTGTATTTCAGGGCGTAGTAGAGCCGCCGGTTCCGGGCCTTCAGGGCCTTGCCGCTTTCCATCACGCCATGGATGCGCTCGAAGAAGCGGTTCACCGCCCCCACCTGCTCTCCCACCTCGTTCGGTGCGCCGGTGGCCCCCATGACGTGGTGGATCATCCAGCGGTTCACCGCCGCCAGCGGGGCGCGGACCGGTCGCTCCACGTCGCAGAACAGGATCAACCGGGTCATGTCGGAGCCGTTGAAGGCCTCGTGCACATAGGTCTCGTCGAACACCATGGCCTCGCCGTCCCGCCAGCTGGCCCGCTCGCCGTCCACGTCGATCCAGCAGGTATCGGCATTGGGGGTGCGCAGGCCCAGATGATAGCGGATCGAGCCCGCGAACGGGTCCCGGTGGCGGCCAAGCTTCCCCCCCGGCGGCAGGGTCGCGAACATGGCCCCGTGGACGGTCGGGATGCTCTTCAACAGGGCCACCGTCTTCGGGCAATAGGCCTCGGCCGAAGGGATCGGATGGTCGTACCACTTGAGGTAAAAGCGCTTCCATCCCCGCTTGAAGAAGGTGTGGAAGCCCACATCATTGTGGCCGATGGCGGCGGCAATGCGCCCCTCCTCCATGAGGGCCAGACCCTCGTCGCGGATCATCTCCCACTGGTCGGTGATGGCCTGCATCTCGGGAAAGGCGTCCGGGGTCAGGAACGGCCGGTTCGGCACCCGGGAGAACAGATAGACCAGCGCATTGTATGGCGCGGTGAAGGTCGAGTGATCCGTGAGCTGGCGCAGGAACTTCAGCCGCACGCGCCCGCGGTAGTGGACGAACAGGGCCGCAGCCACCAGGGCTGCGAGCACGCCCAGCCTGATCCCGATGGAAAGGGGTGAGAACATCGATCAATCCAGCCTGTCGGGAGGACCGTCCGTCTCCCCAAGGTCCCGCTCATAGCAGCAAAAACCGCCTCAGGCGATGAACTGCGCTTCGGTCCGGTCCCGCAGATGATCGAGGCTGACCCCCTCGGCCAGTTCGAGAAGCTTCAGGGTCTCGGCCGCCTTGTCCACGGCCAGGACGGCGAGGTCCGTGATCACCAGGTCCACCACCCGGGCGCCGGTGAGCGGCAGGGTGCAGGCCTTCAGCAGCTTCGGCGCCCCGGACTTCTCGCAATGCTCCATGACCACGACGACGCGCTTCACACCCGCCACGAGGTCCATGGCCCCGCCCATGCCCTTGACCATCTTGCCGGGCACCATCCAGTTGGCGAGATCCCCGTTCTGGGCCACCTGCATGGCCCCCAGGATCGACAGGTTGATGTGCCCGCCGCGCACCATGGCAAAGCTGTCCGACGAGGAGAAATAGCTCGAGCTGGGCAGTTCGGTGATGGTCTGCTTGCCCGCATTGATCAGGTCCGCATCGACCTCGCTCTCCAGCGGAAAGGGCCCCATGCCCAGCATGCCGTTCTCGCTCTGCAGCGTCACCGACATGCCCGGCGGGATGTGGTTCGAGACCAGGGTCGGGATGCCGATGCCCAGGTTCACATAGAAGCCGTCCTGCAGCTCCCGGGCCGCGCGGGCGGCCATCTCGTCACGGGTCCAGGCCATCAGACGGCTCCCTTTTCCGGCTCGCGGGTGGTGACCCGCTCGATCCGCTTCTCGAATGTCGCCCCATGGAAGATCCGGTCCACATAGATCGAGGGCGTGTGGATGTGGTCCGGATCGATCTCGCCGGTCGCCACCAGATGCTCGACCTCGACGACACAGGCGCGGCCCGCCGTGGCCATCATCGGATTGAAGTTCCGGGCCGTCTTCCGGTAGACGAGGTTGCCCTCGGCATCGCCCTTCCAGGCCTTGACGATGGACAGGTCGGCGGTGAGCGCCGTTTCCATCACATAGTGCTCGCCATTGAAGGTGCGGGTTTCCTTGCCCTCGGCGATCAGCGTGCCGTAGCCGGTCTTGGTGTAGAAGGCCGGGATGCCGGCGCCCCCCGCCCGGATCCGCTCGGCCAGTGTGCCCTGCGGATTGAACTCCAGCTCCAGTTCCCCGGACAGATAGAGCTGCTCGAACAGCTTGTTCTCGCCCACATAGGAGCTGATCATCTTGCGGATCTGGCCGTTCTCCAGCAGCAGGCCCAGACCGAAACCGTCGACGCCGCAATTGTTGGAGATCACCGTCAGGTCCCGCACGCCGTGGGCGCGGATCGCCGCGATCAGGTTCTCGGGGATGCCGCAGAGGCCGAAGCCCCCGGCCATGATCGTCATGCCATCGAACAGGAGGCCTTCGAGGGCCTCGGCGGCGGTGGCGACCGTTTTGCGGGACATGGCGGCTCCGGGGTCTGACGGGCTCTGGATGCCGTGGTTTCGCCCAATCACACCCTGATTTCAACCGTGCATGTTGCAATGCACACTGAAATGACCGGGCCTGCGCGACCGACCTGCCCCTAGGGCGCCCTAGCAAGCCCGTCCCGGGTCCGATTATGATGCGCGGACAGGCCTGCGAGAGACGGGCCGGACGACCATTTCGACGAGGATCCGCCATGCTGCCCTATCGCCACACGGAAGCCGGTGACAAGCCCGCCATGATCATGGCCGGCTCGGGAGAGACGGTGACCTATTCCGCCCTCGAATCCCGCTCGAACCAGATCGCCCACCTGTTCCGCAGCCTCGGCATGACGGCGGGAGACGCGGTCTCGATTCTGGTCGAGAACTCCCCTCGGTTCTTCGAGCTGGTAATGGCGGCGCATCGCTCAGGCCTGCGCTACACGTGCATGTCCACCAAGCTGGCGCCCGGCGAGATTTCGTACATCGTCAGGGACAGCGGTTCCAAGGCCCTGATCGCGTCCCACGGGCTCGCCGCCCTGGCCGAGGCCGCCGCCGCGCAGATCGACGGCGTGGCCCTGTTCATGGTCGGCGGCGTGTCCGGGTCCTTCAAGAGCCTGGAGGACGCCATCGCCACCCAGCCCGCGACCCGCCTTGCCGACGAGAGCCTGGGCGACGCCATGCTCTATTCCTCCGGCACGACAGGGCATCCCAAGGGGGTTCGCCGGGCCCCGGTGGTACGGACCCTGGACGACCTTCCGGCCCTGTCGCAGATCGGCATGGCCCTCTACGGCTTCAGCAAGGACATGGTCTACCTGTCTCCGGCCCCCCTCTATCACGCCGCTCCGCTGGGCTGGTGCATGGGCGTGCTCGAGCTGGGCGGGACCCTGGTGATCATGGAGCACTTCGATGCCGAGCAGGCCCTGGCCGACATTGCCCGCTTCCACGTGACCCACGCCCAGTGGGTCCCCACCCACTTCGTCCGGATGCTGAAACTTCCGGAGGAGACCCGGGCGAAGTACGACATGTCGTCCCTGAAGGCCGTCTACCATGCCGCCGCCCCCTGTCCCGTGCCGGTGAAGGAGGCCATGATCGCCTGGTGGGGCCCGATCATCCACGAATACTATGCCGGCACCGAGGGGAACGGCTTCGTGGTCTGCAATTCGCAGGAATGGCTGGCCCACAAGGGC
>DAINBM010000229.1:0-4948 GCA_036732965.1 Caulobacteraceae bacterium
GGACGTCGCCGCAGATGGCCACCGTCAGTCCCTCCACCCGGCCGAAGGCCCGCCGAAGCGTCAGGGCATCCAGCAGGGCCTGGGTCGGGTGTTCGTGCCAGCCGTCCCCCGCATTGATCACGTTGCATCCCACCTTGCGCGCGAGCAGCTCCGCGGCACCGGAGGCGGAATGGCGCACCACCAGGAGATCCGGCTTCATGGCATTGAGGGTCATGGCCGTGTCGATGAGCGTCTCCCCCTTGGCGATGGAGGAGTTGCGCGGGGCCATGTTCATGGTGTCGGCCCCTAGGCGCTTGCCCGCCAGTTCGAAGCTCATCTGGGTGCGGGTGGAGTTCTCGAAGAACAGGTTCACCAGGGTCCGGCCCCGCAGGATGGACAGCTTCTTGTCGTCCTGCCGGTTCACCGCCACGAAGGCGTCCCCGAGCTCCAGCAGGCGTTCCGCATCCGGACGGGTGAGGGCTGCGACACCGAGGAAATGCGGCGTCGGGAACGCAAACATGCGCTCACGGATCTGGGATTCGAAGTCGGCTGCGCTGGTCATCGGAAGTCAGGCTATAGGCGTCAGCGCCAACACGCGCAACTCATCCGCCGCGTATGCGGTCGAGGGCCCCTTGCAGGATGTAGCCCGCTGCCGCCCGGTCCACGACCTCGGCGCGCTTGCTGCGGGTCATGTCCGCCTCGCCGATCAGCATTCGCTCCACCGCCGCGGTGGACAGGCGCTCGTCCCAGAAGGCGATTGGCAGATCCCGCAGGCGTAGCAGGTTGCGGGCCAGGGCCCGGTTGGACTGGCAGCGGGCCCCTTCGGTGCCATCCATGTTCACCGGCAGGCCGATGACCACGCCACCGGCCCCGCGGCTCTCCATCAGGGCGAACAGCTCCTCGGCCTCCTTAGTGAACCTGGTGCGCCGGATCAGGGCGAGCGGCGAGGCGATGGTGAGGGAGATGTCGGAGACCGCGACGCCCAGGGTCTTCTCGCCGGGATCGAGGCCCACCACCGGCGTGCGGGGGGGCAGGGCGTCGCGCAGCTGCATTATATCGACAATGGCCATGGCAATCGGCGTGCCGCACATTGCGGGGCCTTGTCAAATGCCGTCTCCGGCGTCTAACCCAAGCCCTCGTGTCACTGCCCTGAAATCTGGAGGCCCGAATGGCCATCGACGTCGCCACCGTGCGCAAGGTCGCCAAGCTCGCGAGGATCGCCGAGCCTGAGGATCGCCTTGCGCCCCTGGCTCAAGAACTGAACGGCATCATGTCGTGGATCGAGCAGCTGGCCGAGGTGGATACCACCGGGGTCGAGCCCATGACCTCCGCCGTGGCCCAGACCCTGCCCATGCGCGATGACGTGGTGACGGACGGGGGCAATGCCGCCCGGGTGCTGGGCAATGCCCCCCGTGCCGATCAGGGCTTCTTCGTGGTTCCGAAGGTGGTGGAATAGGATGTCGGATCTCACCCGCCTCACGCTCACCTCCGCCCTCTCGGGCCTGGCGAACAAGGACTTCTCCTCGGTCGAGCTGACCGAGGCCTTCATCTCCCGCATCGATGCGGTGAACCCGCAGCTGAACGCCTATGTGCTGACCACGCCGGAGCGCGCGCTGGACGATGCCAAGGCCTCCGACGCCCGCCGTGCCGCCGGGACCGCCGGTCCGCTGGACGGCGCGCCCATCGGGGTGAAGGACCTGTTCTGCACCGACGGCGTGCGGACCACGGCGGGGTCGAAGATCCTCGGCACCTTCGTGCCGCCCTACGAATCCACCGTCACCTCACACCTGTGGCGGGACGGGGCGGTGATGCTGGGCAAGCTGAACATGGACGAGTTCGCCATGGGCTCGTCCAACGAGACCTCGGCCTTCGGACCTGTGGTCAGCCCCTGGCGGGCCCGGGGCTCCAACCGCAACCTGACGCCCGGTGGCTCTTCGGGCGGCTCTGCGGCGGCGGTCGCAGCAGACCTGTGCCTCGCGGCCACCGCCTCCGATACCGGCGGTTCCATCCGCCAGCCGGCCAGCTTCACCGGCACGGTCGGAATCAAGCCGACCTACGGCCTGTGCTCGCGGTTCGGCATGGTGGCGTTCGCCAGTTCCCTCGACCAGGCCGGGCCCATCACCCGGACGGTGGCGGACGCGGCCCTGATGCTGACCTCCATGGCGGGCCATGACCCGAAGGACTCGACGAGCCTTGCCCTGCCGGTGCCGGACTTCTCCCAGTTCATCGGCAAGTCGGTGAAGGGGCTGAGGATCGGCGTGCCGGAGGACTACCGGATCGACGGCATGCCCGAGGAGATCGCGCGGCTGTGGGACGAGGGCGTCGAATGGCTGCGGGCCGCGGGCTGCGAGATCAAGTCCGTGCGCCTGCCGCACACCCGCTATGCGCTTCCGGCCTACTACATCATCGCGCCGGCGGAGGCCTCGTCCAACCTCGCCCGCTATGACGGCATGCGCTTCGGCTACCGGGGGGAGGGGACGGCCCTCACCGACGTCTACGAGACCACCCGCGCGGAGGGGTTCGGGCCGGAGGTGAAGCGCCGGATCCTGATCGGCACCTATGTGCTGTCGGCCGGATATTACGATGCCTACTACCTGAAGGCCCTGAAGGTCCGGGCCCGGATCGCCGAGGACTTCACCAAGGCCTTCGAGGAGGTGGATGCCATCCTCACCCCGACCACGCCGTCGGCGGCGTTCCCGCTGGGAGAGAAGCAGGACGATCCGGTCGCCATGTACCTGAACGACGTGTTCACGGTGACGACCAATCTGGCCGGACTGCCTGGCTTGTCCATCCCCGCCGGGCTGGACAGCCAGGGTCTGCCGCTGGGTCTGCAGCTGATCGGCCGGGCACTGGACGAGGGCACGCTCCTCTCCCTCGCCGCGGCCATGGAACAGGCCGCCGGGTTCACGGCCCGCCCGGCACCCTGGGCCTGAAACGCCGGGGCCAGAGCTCCAGCTCGCCTACTCGGACATGAAAAACCCCGCCCTGGTGACAGGGCGGGGTTTCTGCTTTCAGTCAGCGGCTTCAGGCCTGGGCTCAGCCCTTCACGGCCGAAAGCGCGGCGTCCAGCGCCTTCAGGGTGTCGTCGGTGATCTTGCCTTCGGAGTAGGGGGCGAGGGCGCGGGGGCTCAGGCCCTTGAACGCTTCGTACTGCGGGTGCTTGGTCAGATCGGCGCCGACGACCTTGTCGAGCGCGGCCTTGGCGGCCGGGTTGGCGGCAATGGTCTCGATGGCGGTGTCGGCCGAGAACTTGGCGGCCGGGGCGGCGGCGGCCGGGGCGGTCTGGGCGCCGGCCACGGACACGGTGGCGAGGCTGAGTGCGGCGCCGATGAAGGCGGCCTTGAAGAATTTGGACATAGGGGTTCCCTCAGGAGTGGAGTTGCTCTTCTGCGCCACGATTGAAGCGGGTTTTTGGCAAACTCACAAGCGCGGCGTGGTCATGGAGTTGCCTCGCTCCCATATGATGCGTAACGACAACACAGGACCTGCGCGGGTGACCGCCGGTCCGACGGATTTGTTTCGAGCAGGACTGACCCATGACGGACCGCGCCCCCTACCGCATCACCGGCCGCACCGGCGAGTGGGAACTCGTCCTCGGCCTCGAGGTCCACGCCCAGGTCGCCTCCAATGCCAAGCTGTTCTCCGGCGCGGGCGTGGGGTTCGGCGCGGCCCCGAACGCACAGGTCAGTCTGGTGGACGCGGGCTTTCCCGGCATGCTGCCGGTGATCAACCGCTTCTGCGTGGAGCAGGCGATCCGCACCGGTCTTGGCCTGCGGGCCAAGGTCAATCTGGTCTCGCGCTTCGACCGCAAGAACTACTTCTATCCGGATCTGCCGCAGGGCTATCAGATCAGCCAGTTCAAGGACCCGATCATCGGCGAGGGTGTGCTGGTGGTCGAGCGCAATGACGGCTCGACCTTCGAGGTCGGGATCGAACGGCTGCACCTGGAGCAGGATGCCGGCAAGTCCGTGCACGACATGGACCCGAACCTCACCTATGTGGACCTGAACCGCTCCGGCGTGGCCCTGATGGAGATCGTGTCCCGGCCGGACATGCGCTCGCCCGAGGACGCCGCCGCCTATGTGAAGACCCTGCGCCAGCTGGTGCGCTATCTCGGCACCTGCGATGGCGACATGGAGAAGGGCAATCTCCGCGCCGACGTGAACGTGTCGGTCCGCAAGCCCGGTGACCCGCTGGGGACCCGCTGCGAGATCAAGAACGTCAACTCCATGCGCTACATCCAGCAGGCCATCGTCTATGAGGCCCGCCGCCAGGTGGAGATCCTCGAGGATGGTGGCGTCATCCATCAGGAGACCCGCCTGTTCGACGCGGGCAAGGGCGAGACCCGGTCCATGCGGTCCAAGGAGGATGCGCATGATTATCGCTACTTCCCCGATCCGGACCTGCTGCCCCTGGTTCTCGACGCGGCCTGGGTGAAGGAGATCGAGGCGACCCTGCCGGAGCTGCCGGACGCCAAGCGCGCCCGGCTGTCGTCCCAGTACGGTCTGTCGGCCTATGATGCGGGTGTGCTGGCCAGTGATGCCGAGCGGGCCGCCTATTTCGAGACCGCCGCCGCCGGCCGGGATGCCAAGCTGGTGGCGAACTTCGTCACCAACGAACTCCTGTCCCACCTGTCCAGGGACGGGCTGGAGTTCGACCAGAGCCCGATCCCGGCGGCGGATATCGCCAGCCTCGTGGAACTGATCGAGACCGACGTGATCTCGTCCAAGATCGCCAAGGAGGTGTTCGAGCGCATGTGGGCGGGCGAGGGGGCCCCCGCCGCCATCGTGGAGGCGCAGGGCCTGCGTCAGGTTACCGACACCGGTGCCATCGAGGCGGCGATCGATGCCATCATCAGCGCCAATCCGGACAAGGCCGCGGCGGTGAAGGACAAGCCGCAGGCCCTGGGCTGGTTCGTGGGCCAGGTGATGAAGGCCACCGGGGGCAAGGCCAATCCCGCCGCGGTCAA
>DAINBM010000230.1:0-4893 GCA_036732965.1 Caulobacteraceae bacterium
GCAAAGGCCTCCGGGTCCCGCTCGCGGAGCGCGGTGGCCACGGCCAAGCCGTCCACCAGGGTCGAAAGCCCGCCCGTGGTCTCGTTGGTGAGGCAGTGCAACAGCTGCACCCCCGGCACCGGCGTGCGATAGGGATTGTCGGTGTGCGCACCGAGTTCGATCGCCGTGTAGGCCAGGTCATTGGCGTTCGGTACGGAGCGGACATCGAACATGTCGCCGAAATTGGTGTCGCGCACATGGCCGAAGGCCTCGCCCACCCGGATCACCGACCGGTCGGTGCTCGGCACCCCGGTGAAGATGACGAAGCCGTACTCCAGAAATGCCGTGACCCAGGTCCGCCGGGTGGCGGCATCCGCGTCCTCCGCCCAGCCAAACCTGGGCAGATCGGTCAGATCCCCGGTCCAGAGGCGGACCGGCGGCAGGTCGTGGTCCCCGGCCGGCAAGGCGATCTCCCGGGCCAGGCGGGCCGCGTCATAGACGGCGGCGTGATGGTCGGAGAACCGCACCTCGAACCGGTCCGCCCCCAGATCGATGATGTCGGTGATGGACAGGTCCAGCGGCAGGTCCGACGGGTCATGCAGACGCTGGCCGGTGGTGCGGTCCATGGCCTCGGCCGCCTCGCTGCGCTCCCGGAGCCAGATGGGGTGGATACGGACCGCGGCCCCGTCGGGCATCTGCGCGACCAGTTCGGTGTCGCTGACCCGCATCAGACGGGGGGGCTCACGGGTGGCATTCAGGGTCATGGTCGTCTCCACCGGCCGCGGCCGGACGTTCAGGGCTGGCCTTTGTTCACAACCAGCCGCAGCGGCTGGTCGGGCTGCGGCCGGGGGGTCGCGAAGCGGGCAATCATCCAGCTGCGGAACAGGGCGATCACCGGGTCGGCGAGGTCTTCCGCATGGAACTTCAGATAATAGCCGAACCCGTCCTCGAACACCTCCGGAAACGGAGTCACCAGATCGCCGCGGGCGATCTCGTCGGCAAACATGTCCACGTCCGCCAGCGCCACGCCGCCGCCGGCCATGGCGTACTGGATCGCGGAAATGGCGGTGTCGAAGGCGAGACCCCGGCCGGTATCGGCGACAATGCCCCGCTGCCGGGCATAGGTGGCCCACAACAGCCCCCGCGGCTCGGAATCGAGCTTCACGTGCAAAAGCTCGTTGTCCGCCACGAAGGCCGCGAGCGACTTGCCGTCGTTCTGCTGCCACAGGGCCCGGGAACAGACCGGTGTCACCCGCACCATCCACAACAGGTCCGTGACCCGGTCGTCGGAATTCGGCCGGTCATAGACCACCGCCACATCCACGTCCTGGGCCGGCAGTCCGGTGACGTGGGAGGACGAGACATCGAGGAGGATGTCCGGAAACTCCCGCCGGAAATCCCGCAGGATCGGCAGGGCCATCTGCTGCAGCAGGGAGGGCGGCATGTGCACCCGGAGCGTCCGGGCCCCCTTGCCGCCGGCGCGGATGGTATTGAGGGACTGCTCCAGCCGGTCGAAGGCCTTGTGCACAACCGGCAGCAGGGCCGCCCCCGACTCCGTCAGCACCAGTCCGGTCGGCCGCCGCTCCAGCAACTGGCAACCCAGCAGCTCCTCGAGGCTGATCACATGACGGCTCAGGGCGCTCTGCGAGACGTGCAGGGCCTGGGCGCCGGCCGTGAAGCTGAGGTGCTGTCCCACCGCCTCGAAGGCCCGAAGGGCGTTCAGGGGCAGCCAGCGCCGGTTGATGCTCATCAATGCGATCCGAAAAAGAACGGGGTGAGGAACGAAACTGCGCCGTTCAGACAGCTTGCGCAATCAGACTTACCGCCTTTGTCCGCCGCGAAAAAGCGGATGGGCCCATGAGGAAAAAAGATTGCCGCCGCAGGGAGGCATCATGGCATGTTTCAAACGATCCCCGAGGAGCTGAGATGTTCGACCCAGACAAGATGCGTCGCCTGTTCGAGGCCCGCACGCCCGGCTACAGCCTGCCGCAGGCGCTCTACAACGATGCGGACGCCTTTGCCTTCGACATCGAGGCGATCTGGCGCCGGTCCTGGCTGCTGGCTGCGACGGAAGCGGACCTGCCCCGCCCCGGCAGCTACCTGTCGACGAACGTGGCCGCCACACCGGTGATCATCCTGCGCGACCGGGAGGGTGTGGTGCGCGCCTTCCACAACAGCTGCCGCCATCGGGGCGCCCAGATCTGCGCCGAGGGCAAGGGCAAGTCCAACCGCCTCGTCTGCCCCTACCACAAGTGGACCTATGAGCTCAGCGGCGAACTGGTCAGCGCCACCCGCATGGACGAGGGCTTCGACACCGCCGACTTCCCGCTGATGCCGATCCGCTGCGAGGTGCTGGAAGGGGTGATCTATGTCGCCCTGTCCGACGATGTGGAGGACTTCACGCCGTTCCGCGAGGCCTTCGGTCCGCTGCTGGCCCCGCACAACCTGTCCAAGGCCAAGCTGGCCTACGAGGCCACCATCACCGAGAAGGGCAACTGGAAGCTGGTGATGGAGAATGCTCGGGAGTGCTATCACTGCGCCACCGGCCATCCGGAACTGTCCCGCAGCTTCCCCGTGGAGACCCGGGCCTATTTCAACTACGGCGATGACCCGCGGGTGGTGGAATTCAATGCCCGGATGGAAACCCTCGGCCTGCCCACCGGGCCAGTGGAGGGAGACTGGTGGCAGGCCCTGCGCTTCCCGCTGAACGAGGGCTTCGTGTCCATGTCCATGGACGGCCAGCCGTCGGTGAAGAAGGCCATGACCGCGTCGGGGTCCTTCGACATCGGGTCCCTGCGCTGGGCGCTGGAGCCCAACACCTTCTGCCATGCCGTGGGCGACTACACGGTGCTGTTCCTGTGCGAACCCATGGGCCCGCAGGAGACGAGTGTCACGGTTAAGTGGCTGGTGCATGCCGACGCCGTCGAGGGCGTCGACTACGACCCCAAGGCGCTCAGCTATCTGTGGGACACCACCAACCTGCAGGACCGGGATCTGGTGGAACTGAACCAGCGGGGCGTCAACGCCGTCGGCTACCGGCCCGGCCCCTATTCATCGGAGGCCGAGGTCCTCGTCCTGCGCTTCATCGACTGGTACTGCGCCAAGGCCGTGGACTTCCTGGGCGGCGGGCGCAAGGCCAAGGCCAAGCTCAAGGCGGTGTCCCAGTGACCGGCGAGCGCCGCGAGGGGCTGAGCCTCGACACCCTGACCATCAGCGTCGGCTATGATCCGGCCACCGCGTCCGGGGCTGCCAAGCCGCCGCTGTACCTGACATCGACCTTCGTCTATCCCAGCGCCCAGTTCGCCAAGGACACCCACGCCAACTTCTTCGAGGGCGTGCCCATGCCCGGCGGGGAGACGCCGGGCCTGATCTATTCGCGGCTGAGCCACCCCAACCTCGACATGGTGGAAAAGCGTCTGGCGGCCCTCGACCACGGGGAGGTCAGCGCGGTCTTCTCCTCCGGCATGGCGGCCATGACCACGGTGCTGATGGCCAATCTGCGCCCGGGCGACACGGTGATCTACGGCCGCCCCCTCTATGGCGGTGTCGACTGGTTCCTGAACAGCCATTTCAACCAGTTCGGCGTCCAGCCCTTCGGCTATACCGACGGGGCCGACGAGGCCAACATGCGCGCCGCGGCCGACGAGGCCATGGCTGCGGGCCGGCTGGGCGTGATCCATGTGGAGACCCCTGCCAACCCGACCGCCGTGATCTCCGACATCGCCCTGGCCGTGCGCATCGCCGACTATGCGGCGCAGACGCAGGGGCACCGCCCCCTGGTGCTGGTGGACAACACCTTCCTCGGCCCGTTCCTGCAGTCCCCGCTGCTGCAGGGCGCGGACCTGTGCATGACCGCGCTGACCAAGTACTGCGGCGGGCATTCGGACCTTCTGGCGGGGGGTGTGTCCGGCCGGGCGGAACTGATCGCTCCGCTGAAGACGCTCCGTACCATGCTGGGCAACCACTCCGACCCGCACACCTGCTGGCTGTTGCTGCGTTCCTTCGAGACGCTGGCGCTCAGGACGGAACGGCACTGCACCAATGCCGCGCGCCTGGCCGACTGGCTGAAGGCCCATCCGAAGATCGCCAGCGTGACCTATTTCGGCTTCCTTCCCGAGGGGTCGAAGGCCCGGGAGGTCTATGACCGCCAGTGCCGGGGCGCGGGCGCGACCTTCTCCTTCCGCGTGAAGGGCGGCGAGGCGGAGGTGTTCCGCTTCCTCGACCGGCTGCAGCTGCTGAAGCTGGCCGTCAGTCTGGGAGGCGCGGAGACGCTGATCTGCCATCCGGCCTCCACCACCCACTACCAGATCGACCGGGCCCGGCGGGAAGCCGTCGGGATCGACGATTCCACCCTGCGCCTGTCCGTCGGTCTGGAGCATCCCGACGATCTCATCGCCGATCTGGCACAAGCTCTGGAGGCCATCTGATGGGTGCCGACGGCAATCTTCCCAATGACCGCTTCTCCCAGGTCGGGCGCCACCGCCCGCCGGAGCAGCGCTATGACCTGGTGGTGGTCGGGGCCGGCGAGGCCGGCGTGAAGGCGGCCACCGAGGCCGCCGCCGCGGGCCGCTCCGTCCTGCTGGTGGACGAACATCCCCTGGACCCCGGCCTGATCGGCCTCGACGTCCCCTATCTGTTCGGCGGCCGGGCCACGGCGGCGGTGCAGACCCCGTCCCGTCTGATGGAGCAGGTGTTCGCCGCCCGCCCGGCCCTGGAGGCCGCGGTGGAGGCCGGCGTGGAGCTGGAGCTGGGCGTGTCCTGCTGGGGCCTCTATGTGAACGGCCCGAACCTGCAGACCCTGGCCTCTCCGGTGATCGGTCTGGCCGACCTCGACCGGGCCTGGATGGTCGGCTTCGACGCGGCGGTGATCGCCACCGGGGCCCGGGACCTGGTGCTGGGATTCCCCGGCTGGGA
>DAINBM010000231.1:0-4891 GCA_036732965.1 Caulobacteraceae bacterium
CCCCGCGTGCAGGGTGTAGCTGATCGCGTTGCGGCTGTCCTTGACCTTGCGATTGACGGCCACGGTCCCGTTCTGGGCGATGCTGTAGAGCTGGCGGCGGCCGTCGATGCTCGATGCCGCCAGTCCGGCCCGGGCGTCCAGGGTGAGGTGATTGATCGACCCCTGCCAGTAGACGCCGCCCTCGAGCGACGAGATCGCCTGCTGGCTGTCGCCCTTGATCAGAGGATTGGTGACAGTGATCGTCGAGAAGGCCGCCGTGATCCCGGCGGCGCCGTAGCCGGATCCGCCGAATGCAGCCCCGCCGACGATGCCGAAGCCGCTGATGTCGAAGTCGATGTTCTGGTCGGAGCGGTTGCCGTGGGCACCGACCACGAACTCCTCGCCCCAGATCCCCTGGGTTCCCGCAGCTCCGGGGGACTGATCATGCGCCGCCGTCGCGCGGGTGACCGCGTCGGAGGCTTCCCGCGCCGCCTCGAACACGGCTCCGGAGCTCTCCGGCAGCAACTGGTCATAGACGCGGACAAACCCGGCCTTCGCGGTCTGCGCCAGAAGCACCGCCTGAACCTCGGGGTCGCTCGGGGCCACGGTATAGACCTGATTGAGCAGCGACGCTTCGGAGGTGGTCAGGCCGAGCTCCGCCGCGGTCTTGCGCCGCAGCTCGAGGCTGACCGTGCCCGCGGCGGCATTGGCGCTCACATTGGCCGTCACGAGGTACGGCAGCGTCGTCAATCCCGTCGTGGTCGTGGTCGAGCCCACAGTGAAGCTGGCTGGATTGGTCGCCTGGACGACCACATAGGTCTGATCCGTGGTGGGCAGGGACAGGAGATTCAGGCCGAGCTTCGCACCGGAGGCGATATTGACGATCCCAGACGAGATCAGCTTGGTCGCCGTTCCGTTGGCCGGGTCGGCCGAGACGTAGAGCGTGCTGGTGGCACCCACGGTGAGCGACGACAGGTTGAGGGTCGTGGCACTGCGGATATCCAGCGTCCCGTTGGGGACAGCGACCGACAGACCGGTGCCGGAGAACAGCAGCCCCCCACTGAACAGGGCCCCGTTGTCGAGGGTCAGGGACCCGCCGGTCCCCGAACCCATGTTCAGCGTCCCGGTGAGGCTGCCGGCCAGAAGGCTGACCCGATTGGTGCCGGAGCCCAGCAGCACGTCGCCGAAGATCGGCGGGGTCGCCGCCGTGGCCGTGGTCACGGCCGTGGCACTGGACCCGCTCGTGCTGCCATAGGCCGTGCCCGGGCTCGGATTGAGCTGCTGGACCAGCGTCACGCCGGTGGTGTTGGCGCTGAGATCCAGGGCCACGGCCTTGCCGGTCTGCGTGTCACCCAGCGTCGTCACGGCATTGGCTGCGGTGATGACGCCCTCGTTCAGGACCGAGGACACCGTACCGGACTGATCCCGGACGCCGTAGGCCGTCAGGTTGTTCCCGGTCCCGCCGCCAAGCAGCGTGCCGAGAATGTTGATCGCGTTCACGGTCGCACCGGGGTCGATCACCACACCCGACGCGGTCACACTGGATGTCGAGGAGTTGATGGTGGCCTGAACCGATCCGCGGATGTCGAGGGTCGGGGCCACGGCCCCGCTGTAGAGGTGGAAGGCGGTCGCATTGCCGTTGTAGGCCGTCGCCGTCACGGTGCCATAGAGCCGCACGCCCGATGACAGGGTGGTCGTGCCGCCCCCCGGGGCACCGATCCAGACGGCGTTCGCGTCGAAGCCGTCATAGACCCCGGCGGCCGAGACCGAGCCGCGCATGATCACGCCGAAGCCGTTGTCCTGGGTCGCACCATTCTGGCCGACGAAACCGCCGATCGTCACATTCCTGCCCGCGGCGCCGATCACCAGGGCCGGCGCGGAGCCGGCCTGGGAGATCGCGGCGGTCCCCTCGCTGGCATCGGCGATCCCGTCTCCCGTCAGGTCCGCCGTGGATCCGGCGACCGTGCCCACCGGAGCGCCCCCGAAATAGATGCCCCCGGCCACGCTGTTGCCGATCACGAGGGTGGAGGCGGCCAGGTTGATCTGATTGTTCGCAGGGGTCTGCAGCTTCGCCAGCAGCGTCGTGTCGCTGGTCCGGGAACTGACCGCGTATCCCGTGGAGCTCAGCGTCGCGTTCAGGCGGAACTGCCCGCCGATCGTGCCGTTCAGCACCACTGCCGAAGAGTTCGTGCCCACGGTGTTGATACCGCCATTGACCACGACATCGCCGCTCACGGATCCCGCGCTGGTGACGGACAGACCGATGTTGTTGTCGCCGGAGAGGGTCATGGAGCCGGAATGGCTCAGGGCCCCGACGATCGGCGCTTCGATCGAGATGCCCCGGTTGGAGTTGCCCGAGAGCGTGATGGTTCCCGTGCTCGCATTCGTGATCGAACCGGTGAACACGCCCGCCCCACTCAGCCGGATCCCGTAGAGGCCATAGACCCCGGTGCCGGTGGGGTTGGTCGGGCTGGCGGTCCCGGCGAACGGCCCCTGCTGGTATCCGTCCGCCGTCGTCGGCGGCGTGAAGGTGGAGGTCAGGGTGATCGCCGCGCTGTTCGTGACCGTGCCCGTCGTGCCGCCGTTCGCCTGGATCGCCGTGACATTGCTGATGTTGCTGGACGACAGCGTCCCGGAATTGATCACCGCGTTGTTGCTGTTGAGCGTGACCAGGCTGACCGGTGCCGTCGTGCCCGCCGCCGCCGAGACCGTGACACCGGCGCCGATCGTCACATCGTCGGGACCGCCGCTCTTGGCCGTCGCCGTCGTCACGGGTGTCGACGTGCTCGTGCTTATCGTGGTCGTCGCCTGAGCCGCACCGGCCGCGAGAAAGAGAGGGGCCAGCGCGACGGCGGCGATCAGAGTCTTACGCATTTGAAAGGGCTCGCACGTCTTTAAGGATGAAGGCTCACGAATCTCGAACGTTTTGCCGACCGATTGTGGCAGGGTCTAGTCTGGAAACACCT
The DNA here is from genome assembly GCA_036732965.1 of Caulobacteraceae bacterium. Classification (GTDB taxonomy): domain Bacteria; phylum Pseudomonadota; class Alphaproteobacteria; order Caulobacterales; family Caulobacteraceae; genus CAIMFV01. The sequence continues at coordinate 2,946 of DAINBM010000231.1, forward strand.
TGTAGCCGAAATAGGCGGCGGGCGTAGCCGCAATTCAACGGTTCGCTTCACGCGCGACCTGTCAAAATTGCGTCACACTATTCATTGATTTTATTGATGTTTTTCCGACTCATGCTGCGCCGCAGCATGAAAACGGGCAAAAAGCCACAATTTCGCCACAATTGAGCGGTTAACATTTGCGCTTGATCGAGCGGTTTTGCGCTCATGATCTCACCCGCTGCCGGCGTCGTCATCGCCGCTCAGCGACCCCGTCGGGGGGCGCAATCGCCCTCGCCGAAGAGGAATGGAGATATTGACGATCCAAATTTCGGCGCGCGCATCGGATATGCGCGCGTTGGTGGGTGCCGCCGCGCTGGGGTCCCTCGTGGGACTTTCCATTGGTGGAGCCTACCTCGCCGGCGGTCTTGCCAGGACCGCCGTTGTGCACGCGCGTATCACTCGTCTCGCTGATGCGGCCCACAAGGGCTTTTCCGACTCGGCCCTGGCCGTGGCGGCGAACGACGCCCCGGGCGCGCTTGCGATTGCCCGTCGGCATGACCCTCTCGCCGGATCGCTGCAGGATGCCCGCGAAAGGCGCCTGAATGAATGGGCCGACCAGCTGCAGGCCCGCCACGGCCTCGACGGCACCGGTCGGCCGACCCTTCTGCGGGCCAGCCTCGATCTCGGCGGTGGGCCGGTGGCCGTGCGCCCCTTCACCCTGCGCGGGGCACTGGACCAGAGCCGGGACCTGGAATGCCTGACCCAGGCGGTCTACTACGAGGCCCGAGGCGAGACCCCGGCCGGTATGCAGGCCGTGGCTCAGGTGGTTCTCAACCGCGTGCGTCACCGGGCCTTCCCGAAGACCATCTGCGGTGTCGTGTTCCAGGGTGCGTCCCTGGGCGGCTGCCAGTTCAGCTTTGCCTGCGACGGGTCCGTGGACCGGGTGACCGATCCGGTGGCCTGGCGTCGCTCCCAGGATGTGGCCGCCCGGGCGCTGGATGGACGGGTGATGGCCGGTGTCGGCAATGCCACCTATTTCCACACCACCGCCGTGACACCGGACTGGTCGCGCTATCTGGTCCGCATCGGTCAGGTCGGCGGACACCTGTTCTACCGGTTCGCGGGACGGAACGGGGCCGCCTCCATGTTCAACGGCACGGTGGAGCCGTCGGAGGCCCTGCCCGCGGCGACGTCCGCCGAAACGCCGGTCTATGCCAGCCTGGGCCCGTCAGTGGCTGCACCCCAGGCCAAGGACCAGGCTCCGGTGTCGGTGGCGAGCCTGTTCATCTCCACGGCCACCCAGGCCGTGGAACATGCCGCTGCTGCGGCCAGCGGTGCGGCGGAACCCGGTCGCGCTCCGGTCGCGGCACCGGCGGCCAGGAGCGAGCCCGGTCGCACGGATGACGCCAAGGGCGGCGGCGAGCACTAGGCCCTCACACCGCGGCCTCCCGGATGATCCGCAGGACATCCTGACCGTAGCGGGCCAGCTTCCCCTGCCCCACCCCGCCGCACCGGGAAAGCGCCTCAACCGTGCCCGGTCGGGCGATGGCGATCTCGAGCAGGGTCTTGTCGTGGAAGATCACGTAGGGCGGGACAGCCTGTTCCGCGGCGCGGGCCTTTCGCCAGACCCTCAGGGCATCGAACAGGGGATGGGCCTCGGCGGGTGCCTCCACGGCAGCGGCCCGGACGGACCGGGTCCGCTCGCGCGTCGCTTCGATCGCAGACCTTGCCCGCATCAGCACACGCCTCTCTCCGCGATAGACGGCCCGGACGGCATCCCCGTCTCCCAGTCCGACCAGGGGCTTGCCGTCATTGGGATCCTCTGCGGCCAGGCCGTCGAACACCAGGACGTCGATCAGGTCCCGCCACCCGGTCGCCGGCCAGTCCGCACCGATGCCGTAGGTGGAGAGCCCCCGCTCATGGTCGGTCACGTCCCGGGTCTTCGCCGTGAGATGGTCGACGATCCG
>DAINBM010000232.1:0-4884 GCA_036732965.1 Caulobacteraceae bacterium
TGACCGACGCCGACCGGGCCGAGACGGCGGTGGTGCACGGCTGCTGGGTCAGCTTCGCCAAGACCGGCGTCCCCAGCTGCCCCGGGCTCCCCGCCTGGCCGCGCTACAACGGGGGCGATGACACGGTCATGTATTTCGGCCCGGTGAACGCCACGCGGACCCATCTGGACACGGAGATCCTGGATGCCGTCGAAGCCGCCCGGATCGCCAAGGGCGTGCTGAAGCCGTGATCCGCGGCACCCGCGCGGGGTGGGCGCGGTCGCGGTGGCGTTCACCCCGGGCTTTGCCAAGGTCTGTCTGAAAGAAAAAGCCCGGCCACACGGAGTGGCCGGGCTCTGTCTTGTCAGGAGGGGCGAGAGCGACGTCTCGCCCCCTTTCAGCCCCTAGAGGTCCGACAGCTTGCCGCCGGCCTCGGCGGTCTTGACCAGCAGCTCGCAGGGGGCCCACTCGTCGCCCATCTCCTTGGCCAGCTTGTTCAGGCTGTCCACGACCTTCTTCAGCCCCACCGTATCGCCAAAGAACATCGGGCCGCCGCGATAGACCGGCCAGCCATAGCCGTTGATCCAGACGATATCGATGTCGGACGCCCGGCTGGCCTTGCCTTCCTGCAGGATCTTCGCGCCCTCGTTGATCATCGGATAGATGCAGCGCTCGATGATCTCCTCGTCGGTGAAGCTGCGGACGTTCACGCCCTTGGCCGCCCGGAACTTCTCGATCAGGTCCGCCGTCACCGGGGAGGGATTGGCGTTGCGCGCCTCGTCATAGTCGTAGAAGCCCGCGCCGGTCTTCTGGCCCCGGCGGTCCAGTTCGCAGAGCTGGTCGCGCAGGGTCTCGCCCTTGGAGGTCTCCTTGTTCCAGCCGATGTCGAGACCGGCCAGGTCGCTCATGGCAAAGGGCCCCATGGGGAAGCCGAAGTCATACAGCACCCGGTCGATGTCCCAGGGCATGGCACCTTCCAGCAGGATGGCCTGGGCCTGACGCTGGCGCATGCTCAGCATGCGGTTGCCGACGAAGCCGTGGCAGACGCCCACGAGCGCGGCGATCTTGCCGATCTTCTTGGCCACCTGCATGGAGGTGGCGATCACCGACTTGGAGGTGGCGTCGCCGCGCACGACCTCCAGCAGGCGCATGACATTGGCCGGCGAGAAGAAGTGCAGGCCGATCACGCTCTCCGGACGCTTCGTGGCCCCGGCGATCTCGTCCACGTTCAGATACGAGGTATTGGAGGCGAGGATCGCGCCGGGCTTGGCGATGGCGTCCAGCTTGCCGAACACCTCCTTCTTGATGTCCATGTTCTCGAACACGGCCTCGATGATCAGGTCGGCGTCACCGAGGTCGGACATCTCCAGCGAGCCGGTGAGCAGGCCCATGCGCTTTTCCACGTCCTCCATGGTCAGGCGACCGCGCTTGGCGGTGGTCTCGTAGTTCTTGCGGATGACGCCCAGGCCCCGCTCCAGCGCCGCGGCGCTGGTCTCGACGATGGTCACGGGGATGCCGGCATTGAGGAAGTTCATGGAGATGCCGCCGCCCATGGTGCCGGCGCCGATCACGCCCACCTTGGCCACGGGCAGGATCGGGGTGTCCTCCGGCACGTCGGGCAGCTTCCAGACCTGACGCTCGGCGAAGAACACATAGCGCTGGGCGGCGGACTGGGTGCCGGTGACCAGTTCCACGAACAGCTTGCGCTCCACGGCAATGCCCTCGTCGAAGGGCAGGTTCACGGCCGCCTCGACGCACTGGATGTTGTATTCCGGGGCCAGGAAGCCGCGGAACTTGCGGCCATTGGCCTTGCGGAACTCGGCGAAGATCTCGGGATGCTTGCGGTCCTCGATCATCTTCGTGTCGTTGTCGCGGATCTTCACCAGCGGGCGGTTCTCGGCCAGCACCTTCCGGGCGAAGGCGATGGCCGCGTTGCGCAGGTCACCCTCGGGGGCGAGCTCGTCCACCAGACCCATGGCGAGGGCCGCCTTGGCCGGCACATGCTGGCCGGAGGTCACCATTTCCAGGGCCTTGGCCGCGCCGACGATGCGGGGCAGCCGCTGGGTGCCGCCAGCGCCGGGCAGAAGGCCCAGGTTCACTTCGGGCAGGCCGACCTTGGCCGAGGGAACCGCCACGCGATAATGCGCGCACAGGGCCACTTCCAGGCCGCCGCCCAGCGCGGTGCCGTGGATGGCGGCGATCACCGGCTTGGAGTTGTCCTCCATGGCCTTCTGAACGTCGAACAGGCTGGCGCTGTCCGTGGCCGGCTTGCCGAACTCGGTGATGTCGGCCCCGGCGATGAAGGTCCGGCCCTCGCAGATCAGCACGATCGCCTTGGTCTGGGGATCCTCGTCCGCGGCCTTGAAGCCGGCGGCCAGACCATTGCGCACCTTGGCCGACAGGGCATTCACCGGCGGCGAGTTCAGCGTGATGACGGCAATCTCGCCGCGCTCGAGGGTGGTGACTTCGTTGATCGTTTCCATGGGGCCTCTCCGCTGGTGTCTGCCGCGCCGTTGGGTCCATCGCGCGGATGTTGCCCCCTGTTTAAGGCGGGAATCCGCAGGACGCCAGTTGCCGTAACGTCAGACCGATGCGGATTGCCGCGGGGCCTTTCCCTTCCGTCCCAGATGGGTGAAGCCGAAGCCCGCGGCCGACTTGAGGCCGTAACCCAGCAGCCGGTCAAATCCCACATGGGCCACCCATATGGCCGCCAGCTGCAGCAGCAGCGTCTCGCCCTGCACGGCTCCGACCGCGGCCAGCACGGCAGGACCGAGGTAGCTGTGACCGGCATTGTAGCAGACGGCCCCGACCCTCGGCCCGGCCAGATAGCCGAGCATCGACAGGTCCGGGGTCAGGACCAGGACGGCGAACAGGCCCCAGGGGCCGCCCAGCTGCGCGAACGCGGCCGCGGCCCCGGCGAGGACGACACCGCCCTCCAGCTGCAGGAGGATCCGGGCGGCACCCGTCACGTGGCCGGAGATCCGGGATTCAGCGATGTCGTTCATGTCAGGGCTCCGTCAAAGGCTCGGAGCCGCGCTCCGATGCCTGACAGTCCCGCCAACCCCACCCATACGCAATCCACGCGATCCGCAGATCGGTTATGCGAAAATGTTGATCCCGTCCGCAGGCGCTCGCCCCCGGGGACGGGCCGGGCAACGGCTCACCGGCCGGTGAAGGCCGGGGCCCGCTTTTCCAGAAAATGGGCGACGCCTTCCCGGAAGTCCTCCGAGCCGAAGCTGGCCGCCATGTCGGCATTGGCCGCCTCCACCGCCTCGCCCAGGGACTGGAACTGGGCGTTCCAGACCTCGCGCTTCATCTCCCGCAGCGACCTTGGGGACACCTCCTGCGACAGCATCCGGGCATAGGCCATCACCTCGGCGGCGAAGTCGGCCTGCGGGATCACCCGGTTGACGAGGCCAAGACGCAGAGCCTCGTCCGCCGTGACCTTCCGCGCCGAGAACAGCAGGTCCATGGCCTGGGGCAGGCCGATCAGGCGCGGCAGCAGCCACGACATGCCATGCTCCGCGATCAGGCCCCGACGGGAGAAGGCGGTGGTGAACACGGCCGTGTCCGAGGCGAAGCGCAGGTCGGTATAGAGGGCCAGCACCATGCCGAGCCCCGCGCAGGCCCCGTTGATGGCCCCGATGATCGGCTTGGGCACGGCCGGGAAGTACGAGTTCTGGGTCTGGAAGTCCGCCCGGGACGCGGGATCGAAGGGCGGGGTCTGGGGCCTCGCGGCTCGCGCGCTGGCCCCTTCGTCGGTCTGGATGGCGGTCAGGGAGTTCATGTCGGCCCCGGCACAGAAGCCGCGACCGGCCCCGGTCAGCACGATCACGCGCACGCCTGCGTCGTCGGTGGCCAGCCGCATGGCCGCGCGCACGTCCCGGTCCATCTCGCCCCGCCAGGCATTCAGCCGGTCCGGACGGTTCAGGGTGATCACGGCCACGCCGTCCTCGACCCGGTAGAGAATGTCCTCGAAGTCCATGGCGCGTGCCCCCGATCCTGTCCCGGGCCGTTCGATCGTCCGGGCGTGTTGTTTCTTGTGCGCTCCGCCCATTCGTGGAGACTGCACAGCAAGACTAGAACGATCGGGCGTGGAGGCAACTGGAATGCAGGGTGAAGAGTTCTCCCGGGCGGGATTTTCGACGCTGATCTGCGACACGCCCCGACCCGGGGTGGCGCGCATCACCCTGAACCGTCCGGCGCAGATGAATGCCTACACCTTTGCCATGACCCAGGAGCTGCTGGCCGCTCTGGCGCTCTACCGCGACGATGACAGCCTGCGGGCCCTGATCCTGACCGGCAGCGGAACCCGGGCCTTCTGCACCGGCGGGGACCTGTCCGGCGCGGACGCCGCCCACAGTCGAAAGGTGGCCGAGCAGCCCATGGGATCCGGGCGCGAAATGCGGGACGGGATGCAGGCCGTGGTCCGGGCCCTGGTCCGTCTCGACAAGCCGAGCCTGGCGGTGATCCGCGGCTATGCGGTGGCGGGCGGACTGGCCCTGGCGCTGGCCTGCGACTTCCGCCTTGCCGGGGCGGACGCGAAGCTGGGGGACACCAGCCACAAGGCCGGCCTGCTGCCGGACGAGGGCGGGGCCTGGCTGTTTCCCCGATTCATGGGCCTCGATCGCGCCCTGAAGATGAGCCTGATGAGCGAGATCTATCCGGCGGAGGAGGCCCATCGCCTCGGCCTGGTCACGCAGGTGTGTCCCGAGGCGTCCCTCGAGGCGGAGGCGCTGGCCTTCTGCGAAGCCCTGACCGCCAAGGCCCCCCTTGCCGTTCGGCTGACCAAGATGATGATGTCCCGGGCGCTGGAGGTCAGTCTGGATGCCAGCCACGAGGCGGCGCAGGTGGCGGTGATGGTCACCAATCCGAGCCAGGATGTGCGGGAGGGCGTCCGCGCCT
>DAINBM010000233.1:0-4851 GCA_036732965.1 Caulobacteraceae bacterium
ACGGCTCGACGAGCTCACATCCAAACACGACTACAACTGCAACTGTAATGCTAGACGGGGACGGGGTCGATCTCGCCATCCGTTTCGGCCACGGGCCGTGGCCGCCGTGCCGGGCGGAGCCCCTGTTCGACATCACCCTGTTTCCGGTGGCCAGCCTCGCCATGGCCCGCCGCCATCCCGAGGTGACCCCGACCCTGATCTCCACCCTGCCCCTCATCGACCAGCCGGACCATCCGTGGGACACCTGGTTCGCTCCCACCGGGGTCACGCCGCCGTCCGTCGCCGGACGCGACACCTTCGACGACGAGCAGATGGCGCTGGACATGGCCGCAGCCGGGATGGGCGTCGCCCTGACCTATGCCCAGGCGGCGGAGCCCTATCTGGCCGACGGGCGACTGGTTCGCTTCGGAGATGTGTCGGTCCCGACAGAGCGCCGCGCCTGGCTGGTCTGGCGGGAGGACAACCCCAAGCTGCGACTGATCCGCAACTTCTCCTGGTGGCTCCGGGGCGAGCTCGGCGTGTCCGGCAGCCAGCATGCGGGCACGGCCGCATGAGCCGGCTGCAGCTCACGGTTCGCCTGTTCGCCTTCACCGACCGGTCGGGCTTCGCCCTGCCCCGACGGGGGGCCGTCAAGGTGTGGAGCGCGGGCGCGGAACGCCTGGTGGTGCAAAACCTCGCCCGGATGCTGGACGACCCCCGGCATCGTCCGGGTCTGGCCGAGATCCGGCTGGACCTGTCCCCCGAGGGCCGACCGACGGCAGTGCGGATGGAAACCAGTTCCGGCGCACCCGAGACCGACGCCGCGCTCGTCGCAGGCCTGACGTCCGGACTTAGGCTCCCCGCCCTGCCGAACGCGGTCCAGACCGCGAGCTTCCTGCTGCTGATCGAGTTGGCACCGACCGAGGCGGCGGTGGAAAGCCTCGCCTAGGCCCCCGCCCAGGGCCGGATCGGCAGGGCCTCTTCCACGCGTGCGACCCAGGCCTGCACCGCCGGATACTCCGCCAGATCGAACCCGCCCTCGTGCGCCACCCGGGTGTAGGCGACCAGCGCCACGTCCGCGAGGCTGAGCCGGCCGCCCACGAGATAGCCGCCGGCCCCGGGAGCCGCGAGGGCCTCCTGCATCCGGACCAGCGCCGCCCGCCCACGGGCCATCAGCGCCGGATCGATCTCCGAATCGGGTTTGTTCAGATAGGCCTTCTGGAACCGACGCACGGCAATGGCAGGCTCGTGGGTGTACTGCTCCCAGAACATCCATTCGAACATCCGGGCCCGGTCATAGGGATCCTCCGGGATCAGGTCACTGCCTTCGGCCAGGTGCAGCAGGATGGCATTGGACTGCGCCAGGGACCGGCCGTCGGCCAGGACGACCACCGGGACCTGTCCGGCGGGATTGAGCCCGAGGAACTCCGGCGTCCGGGTCTCGCCGCGGCGGACGTCCACATCGATCCAGCGCCAGGGAACCCCGATCCGCTCGGCCACCCACTTCAGCTTCAGGCAGTTGCCGGACATCCGGTCCCCATGAATGGTCAGTGTCATGCGCCGCCCCCGTTTGCTGCCGTCGGATCCGGGCTATAGCGGCCAGACCGGGCCCGTGGCAACGGAGGGCCGCACCGCGGATGATCCGAACGGTCCCGGACAGCTCAGGCCGACAGCAGCCACCCCGCGATCAGATTGCGCTGGGTCTCGCTGGTGCCGGAATAGATGGTCGCCGCCCGCACGCACACGTGCTTGGCGGTAACCCGCGCCCCATGGTCGAGGGTGGCAAGACCCAGGGCCAGCGCCGACAGGGCGGCCGCTGACGATGGCCCTTCGGCCTCCATGGCGAGTTCCGCCACCTTCTGGTGCAGTTCCGTGCCGATCAGCTTGATCACGGAAGGAGTCACCGGATCGGACGCGTCGGCGCGGCCCCCGGGCAGGGTGCGCAGCTCCTGCTGCTCATAGGCGTCGAGCTCGATCTGCAGGGCGGTGAGGCGGCGGAACATGGACGGCTCCAGACGGTCGCGCATCGCACCCATGTCCCTGGCCGTGCGCGTCAGCACCCGCCGAACCAGGGCCGGAGGCGTGTTGTTGGACCGGGCCAGCGCCATCAGGCGCTTGGCCATGGCCCAGCCCTCATGCTCGGCCCCCACCCGGTTGGCGACGGGAACCCGCACATCGTCGAGGAACACCTGATTGAACTCATGGTCTCCGGCGAGGCCCGGGATCGGGCGCACGGTCAGACCTGGACTGTCCATGTCGATCAGCAGGAAGGTCATACCCTGCTGCTTGCGGCCGGTGTCGTCGGTGCGGACGATGGCAAACATGCGGTTGGAATGGTGGGCGCCGGTGGTCCAGATCTTGGTGCCCGTGACGCGATAGACGTCCCCGTCCCGGACCGCGCGGGTGGAAATGGCGGCGAGGTCGGAGCCCGCGCCCGTCTCGGAAAATCCCTGGCACCAAAGGTCCGCGCCGGACAGGATGGCCGGCAGGTAGCGGGCCCGCTGGGCCGGTGTTCCCTGTTCGATCAGCAGCGGGCCCAGCGCCCGGACACCACTGGCGGACAGGACCGGCGCATCGTTGCGCGCACATTCCCGGTCGAACAGGAAGCGCTGACGGGCCGTCCAGCCCGCGCCACCATGGGCCACCGGCCAGGCCGGGGCGATCCAGCCCTGCCGGTACAGCCGTCGGTGCCAGAGCCGCGCGGCCCCGATCTCGGAATGGACGCCGATGGTCTCCCGTCCTGCCTGCCGCAGGTCAGGCGTCAGGGCCCGGTCGAGGAAGGCGCGGACTCCGGCCAGGAAGGCACCGTCGTCTCTGGTCTCGTCTGTCCGGTCCTGGCTCCACGCGGCCACCATGGCGTCGCTCCCCGGCGCAGGCGCGCGCCCCGATCACCTTGGCGATGGATCGGCGGCGCAAACATGATCTGGATCAAGGCCCGCGCGTGCAGCCGGTGCAGGATCGGTGTCAGGGTGAAGCTGCGACCGGGGTCCCCGCCCCGCGGTCACGGGCTCACCTCGTGAGGCCGCGCCGTCCGGCAATCCCCCGGACGGCGCGGTCAGGCGCGCCCGGATGTCTCCGCCCGGATGTTTCCGTCGCCGGACGGGCGAGGGGAGATTTACAAGCCGGGCAGGGCCGCGCGATAACTCCCGCACCATAGGGAGAGCCAAAAGAATGCGCGAAGCTGTCATCGTATCCTACGCCCGTACCGGTCTGGCCAAGTCCGGCCGCGGCGGTTTCAACATCACCCCGCCCATGTCCATGGCCGCTCATGCCATCAAGCACGCCGTCGCCAAGTCCGGCGTCGAGGCCGACTTCGTCGAGGACTGCTTCCTGGGCAACAACGCCCACGCGGCGCCGAACATCGCCCGCCTGGCCGCCCTGCTGGCCGGCATGCCCAAGACCACCGCGGGCGTCAGCGTCAACCGCTTCTGCTCGTCCGGCCTGCAGACCATCGCCATGGCCGCCAACCACATCCGCGGCGACGGTGCCGACTGCGTGGTGGCCGGTGGGGTCGAGAGCATCTCCATCCCCGGCGGCGGGGTGCCGCGGGAATCGGTGGATCCGGAGCTCCTGAAGATGGCCCCCGACATCTTCATGGCGATGATCGACACCGCCGACATCGTCGCCGCACGCTATGGCGTCAGCCGCGAATACCAGGACGAGTACTCCCTCGAATCCCAGCGCCGCATGGCCGCGGCCCAGGCAGCCGGAAAGTTCGCCGACGAGATCGTGCCGATGGCCACCAAGATGAAGGTGGTCAACAAGGAGACCAAGGAAGAGTCCGTGGTCGACTACACGGTGGATCGCGACGAGTGCAATCGCCCCGACACGACCCTGGCCGGCCTTGCGGGCCTGCAGCCGGTGAAGGGTGAGGGCAAGTTCATCACCGCCGGCAACGCCAGCCAGCTGTCCGACGGCGCCGCCGCCGTTCTGCTGATGGAAGCCAAGGAGGCCGAGCGCCGCGGGCTCGAGCCGCTCGGGCGCTTCGTGTCCTGGGCCGTGGCCGGCTGCGAGCCGGACGAGATGGGCATCGGCCCGGTGTTCGCCGTGCCGAAGCTTCTGAAGCGTCAGGGCCTGACGGTGGACGACATCGATCTGTGGGAACTGAACGAGGCCTTCGCCTCCCAGTGCCTGTACAGCCGTGACCGGCTGGGCATCGATCCGGCCAAGTACAATGTCAACGGCGGCTCCATCGCCATCGGCCACCCCTTCGGCATGACCGGGGCCCGCTGCGCCGGCCACATCCTGCAGGAAGGCCGTCGCCGCAAGGCCAAGTGGGGCGTGGTGACCATGTGCATCGGCGGCGGTCAGGGCGGCGCCGGGCTGTTCGAGATCTACAGCTAGCGCTCCGCGTTCTTCGAGACGGGCCGTTCCGGCCCTCCTCAGGATGACGAAGGGTCATGACCGCTCGTCATGGTGAGGAGCCCCGAAAGGGGGCGTCTCGAACCACGCACCGCACACAACTGCGTCCTTCGAGACGGGCCGTTCCGGCCCTCCTCAGGATGAAGGAGCGTTATGCACGCGCGTCATGGTGAGAGGCGCGGCACGCGTGTCTCGAACCGCGCACATGAGACTGGGAAGTCGGGCCAGTGGCTGGGGAACTAGGACTCGAACCTAGAATGACGGTACCAAAAACCGCTGTGTTACCATTACACCATTCCCCAAGAATGGCCCCCGTCGGACGCCGCAGGGCGGGGTGTGACCGGGAGGCGGAGGAAATAGCCTAAGCTTCGCAGCCATGCAACTGCCTGCGCGTGGTTCTTTTCCCTCCGGAGACGCTGAAGCTTACCGACGCATTCCGTACCGCGTCCCGCCGTCACGGCAACGAGTCCAGGTTAACGGGCGGGATCCGGGGTGACGATGGCTGCGAGG
>DAINBM010000234.1:0-4845 GCA_036732965.1 Caulobacteraceae bacterium
GTGGGGATGACGCGGCCCGGCCGGAGGCGGCCGGCAAGACCCCCGAAACGGCGATCACGCGCCTGATCCGCACAGATCCCCGGGCCCATCGTGCGGCGGCCTTGGCCCAGCTCGGTCTGCGCGCCGAGGCGGGGCTTGAGCTGCGGACCGCGCTACTGGGGGCTTCCGCCGGCCCGGACCGGCACCGCTGGGCCGCACTGGCCCTTGCCATAGGTGCCCCCCTGTCCTCGCCGACGGACATCGGTCGCGGACGGCGGACCTTCGATCTGTCCGCCTTCCAGACGCCGGACTTCTATCCCATCGGCGGCTACACACTGGACAAGGCGCTGGTCTACGCGCTGGTGAAGCAGGAGAGCCGGTTCAATCCCGAGGCCTCCAGCACGGCCGGTGCCTACGGCCTCATGCAGCTGACCCCGGCAACGGCGGCGCACGTCACCCAGGATGACGGACTGATCCGGGACCCCACCGCATTGAAGGATCCGGCGCTCAACCTCCGCATCGGCCAGGACTATGTCAGCCGTTTGCTGGACGCCACCAAGGGCGATCTGATGCACGCCGTGGCCGCCTACAATTCCGGTCCGGGCACGATCATTAAGATCGCGGCCAGGATGCCGGAGGCGGACAGCCTGCTGATCCTTGAAAGTACACCCGGCGGAGAAACCCGCGAATATGTCCAGCGGGTCGTGGCCAACTACTGGATCTACCGGCTGATCCTCGGCCAGACATCCCGTACCCTCGATGCGGCCGCCAGTGCCGCGCGCCAGATCAAGGCCGTGCTCGATCAGCCCTGATCCGGCAGCGGTCGACTGTCCCGCCCGACTGTGGCCCCCGCCGCCAGCTCCGCCGCAGTCCGCCCGTCCACCGGATGGCGCCACAGGGGCGCGATCTCCGCCAGCGGACCCATGACGAACAACCGGTCTGCGGCCCGGGGGTGAGGCAGGTGGAGGGTCGGCGTCGCCATCCGGGTCCGGCCATGGGCGATCAGATCCAGATCGAGGGTCCGCGGTGCATTGATCACCGACCGTGTCCGACCGTGCCGCGCTTCGATCCGGTGCAGGGCCGCCAGCACAGCCTGGGGCTCGCGCACTGCCTCGACAATGACGACGGCGTTGATGTACTCAGGGGCTGTCGGGTCCGGCCAGGCCGTGGAGCGCCACCACCGGGACATGGACATGACGGTCAGCCCTTCGTCGGGCAGGCTTCGCACGGCAGAGGCCAGGGTGTCCCTCGGCGTGCCAGACGGACTCGGCACATTGCCGCCGAGTGCTATGATTATCGCTCCATCTAGGCTGTTCTGATTCATTTTAAGACTGGAAAGCAGATTTCATGACGTTTTATCCGACGGATCGCCTGGCACTGTTCATTGACGGGTCCAACCTCTACGCCGCCGTCAAGACGCTGAATTTCGACATCGACTACAAGAAGCTGCTGGAGGAATTCCGCAAGCGCGGGATCCTGGTTCGCGCCTACTACTACACCGCCATCGTCGAGGATCAGGAATATTCCCCGATCCGTCCGCTGGTGGACTGGCTGGACTACAATGGCTTCACCATGGTGACCAAGCCCGTACGTCGCTACACCGAGGCGGCCACCGGCCTCACCCGGACCAAGGGCAACATGGACATCGAGATCGCGGTGGACATGCTCGAGATCGCCCCGTCGGTGGATCATATCGTCCTGTTCTCCGGGGACGGGGACTTCCGCCGCCTGATCGACGCCGTCCAGCGCAAGGGTGTGAGGGTCACGGTGGTCTCGACGGTGAAGTCCCAGCCCCCCATGGTGTCCGATGACCTCCGGCGGCAGGCGGACACCTTTGTCGATCTGCAGGACCTGGCAACCCTCATCGGCCGGCCGCGGCAGGCGCCGGCCCCGCGGTACCTGCAGGACGCGGACGAGGACGGAACCGGCGGCGCGCATCAGGACTGAGCGTCATGTCCGCCCCCCGCAACCGACCGGCCCCGGAACCGGCCTCTACGCCCGAGCCCCATCGCGACTGTCCGCTGTGTCCGCGTCTTGTGGACTATCGGACGGCGAACCGGCAGGCGCACCCGGACTGGTTCAATGGTCCGGCCCCATCGTTCGGCGCTCCGGACGCCCGGCTCCTCATCGTGGGCCTGGCCCCAGGGCGGACGGGGGCCAACCGCACGTCGCGCCCCTTCACGGGCGACTATGCGGGTGTGCTGCTCTATGAGACCCTGCTGCGCTACGGGTTCGCCCGGGGAACCTATGCCGCGCGCTGCGACGACGGGCTGGAACTGGTCGACTGCATGGTCACGAACGCTGTTCGCTGCGCCCCTCCGGGCAATCGCCCGACGCCCCAGGAAGAGGCCGCTTGCCGCCCCTTCCTGACGGCAAGGATGGCCAGCCTGCCGCGGCTCAGGGCCATCGTCACCCTGGGGGATGTCTCTCGGCGCAACGTCCTCCGCGCGCTCGGCCACAAGCCCGGGGCCGCCGCTGCCGGTCACGGTGTCGAGACCGATCTGGGGACCCTGCGCCTGTTCAGCAGCTATCACTGCTCGCGGCTCAACACGAATACCGGTCGGCTGACCCGGGAGATGTTCCACGCGGTGTTTGCCTCCGTTCGCCGCCATCTGGACGGCGGGGTGGCATGAGCGAGGCCCCCCTGCCCACCTCGCTTGCGAGCGGCCAGGATCGTCGCGGCTGGGCCGTGATGTTCATCCTCATCACCGTCTTGCTGGACATCATGGCGCTGGGGCTGGTCGCGCCGGTGCTGCCGGGGCTGGTGCGCCAGTTCGTGGACCAGAACACCTCCCAGGCCGCGGTGATCGTCGGCGTCTTCAACGCCGTCTTCGCCCTCATGCAGTTCTTCTGCTCCCCGGTCATCGGATCCCTGTCCGACCGCTTCGGGCGCCGTCCCCTGATCCTCGCCTCCAATATCGGGCTGGGACTGAGCTATGCGGCCATGGCCTGGGCCCCGAACCTCGCCTGGCTGTTCATCGGCCGGGTCCTGTCCGGCGTCACGGGGGCCAGTTTCAGCATCGCCAGCGCCTATGTTGCCGACACGACCCCGCCCGAACGTCGGGCCAGCGCGTTCGGACTGCTCGGTGCCGCCTTCGGGGCCGGGCTGGTGCTGGGCCCCGGGATCGGCGGTGTGCTCGGCCAGCATGGCGCGCGGCTTCCCTTGTACGTGGCCGCGGCCTTCAGTCTGGCCAATGCCGTGTACGGCTTCTTTGCCCTGCCGGAGTCCCTGCCCAGGGCCATGCGGCTCGACTTCAGCTGGCGCCGGGCCAACCCCATCGGGGCGCTGGTATTGCTCCGCCGGCACCCGGAGCTGTTCGGGCTCGCAGGCGTGTCGTTCATCTCGACCCTCGCCCAGGTGTCGCTGCCGTCCACGATCGTGCTCTATGCCAGCTACCGGTATGGCTGGACGGTCCAGACCCTCGGCATCACCCTGACGCTGGTCGGCATTGCGCTCGTCGTGGCCCAGGTGCTTGTGGTGCCAAGGGCCATCCAGTGGATCGGCAACCGCTATGCCATCATCGCCGGTCTGTGCTTCGGAGCGGCCGGCATGGTGATCGCGGGCACGGCCCCATCCGGCACATGGCTGTGGCTCGGCATTCCGGTTCTGGCGCTCTGGGGGATCTGGGGTCCGGCGGCCCAGTCGATGATGACCCGCCACGTGGAACCCGGAGAACAGGGCCAGCTGCAGGGCGCCACGTCCAGCCTGACCGGGATGGCCGAGCTGGCGGGCCCGCTGATCTTTCCCTTCGTCTTTGCCTGGTTCGTCCGCCCGGGACAGCCGGTGGGCTTCTCCGGTGCCCCGTTCCTGCTCGCGTCCGCACTGCTGTTGATCGCCGCGCTCTGGGCCTGGTGGACCACCCGCCGCGAGCCCGCAGACGAGACCTGAGGCCTAGCCGCGGTCCCGCATCAGCCGGGCCTGGTCGCGCTTCCAGTCCTTGTCCGCTTCGCTGGCGCGCTTGTCGTGCAGCTTCCTGCCCTTGGCCAGGGCAATCTCGAGCTTCGCCCGGCCCTTCTCGTCGAAGAACAGCTTCACGGGCACGATGGTGCGCCCCTCCCGCTGGACGGCCTGGGTCAGCTTGGCAATCTGACGCCGGTGCAGGAGCAGCTTGCGGCCCCGCCGGGGCTCGTGATTGAAGCGGTTGGCCCCGGGATATTCCGGGATGTAGGCGTTGATCAGCACCATCTCCCCGCCTTCGACCGATGCGTAGCTTTCCGCGATATTGGCACGGCCAAGACGAAGGGATTTCACCTCCGAGCCTGTGAGGACCAGACCGGCCTCGACGGACTCTTCCAGGAAATAGTCAAATCGGGCCCGCCGGTTCTCGGCCACCAGCTTGCGCGCCTGCTGCTTGGGTTCGGACATGGGAGGGGCCCTAGAGCCCGGCCTCCTTCATCGCCGCCAGAATGACGGGCTTCACCCCGTCGGCGCACGGCACAAGCGGAAGGCGGACATCCGCCGTGCAAAGACCCAGTTCCGCAAGGGCGAACTTGGTCGGGGACGGAGACGCGTCAAGGAACAGGGCGCGATGCAGGCCGATCAACCGGTCCTGCCAGTACCGCGCCGTGGCGAAATCCCCCCCGAGCGCCGCGTTCATGAAGGCGACGCAGGCCTCGGGTGCCACATTGCTGGTGACGGAGATGCAGCCGTGGCCGCCGTGGGCAAGGTATCCCAGCGCGGTCGGATCGTCCCCCGTCAGCATCACCCAGTCAGGCCCGCAGCGCAGGCGCTGGAAACTGGCCCTCGCAAGGTCTCCCGTCGCATCCTTCACGCCCACGATGTTGGGATGGGCGGACAGGCGCTCGAGGGTGTCATTGCTGATGTCGCAGCCGGTCCGCCCGGGGACATTGTACACGACGAGGGGC
>DAINBM010000235.1:0-4839 GCA_036732965.1 Caulobacteraceae bacterium
GGTCCTTGCCCCCCGGCAGGTGGTTCGCCCCCATCAGGGCCAGGGTCTTGGGGCTGATGTACTGGTGCCCGTCCAGGGTGCCGCGCCCCAGGATCATGCGGCAGAAGCGCATGTAGTCATCGAAGGTCGAGACCAGTCCGCCGCCGCCGGACACCAGCACCGGCGGCTCCAGATACGGGCTGCGGGCCGGGTCGTCCTGCAGCACCACGCCACCGGGGCCGCGGGCATAGCAGGCGGCGAAGCGGTGCTGCTTCTCCGGAGGCACCATGAAGGCGGTGTCCACCATGCCCAGGGGCCGGAAGATGCGCTCCTCGAGGAAATCCTCCAGCCTCTGGCCGGAGACCGTCTGCACCAGATAGCCGACGATGTCGGTGGACACCGAATAGTTCCAGGCGGTGCCCGGGGAAAACTCCAGCGGGATGCCTGCCAGCGTCTCCACCAGATCCTCGAGGCCCACCGTCTTGCCGATGACTCCGATATTGGCCTTTCGGTAGGCGGCGTCGATGCTGGTGCGGTTCTGGAAGCCGTAGGTCAGGCCTGATGTGTGGCGCAGCAGATCCACCACCTGCATGGGCCGTTCCACCGGCCGGGTGACATACTCCCCGGGCAGGCCGTTCACGTAGACGCCCAGGGACTTCCAGGACGGGATATAGCGATGCACCGGATCGTCCAGGGCGATCCTGGCCTCCTCCACCAGCATCATCAGGGCCAGCGATGCGATGGGCTTGGTCATGGAATAGATGCGATAGATGGTGTCGTCGCGGATCGGCACATTGCGCTCCACATCCGCCTGACCCAGGCACGCCATGTGCGCGAGCTGCCCGCCGCGGAACACCCCGTAGGCCAGCCCCTTCAGCCGTCCCTTGTCCACATAGCGTTCCTGGAAGAAGCGGTCCGCCAGCGCCAGGCGCTGGGACGACAAGCCTACGGTTTCCGGACGGACGGACATGCGCGTCTCCCTCATCTCTTCTGTTGGGACCGAGCTTAAAGCCCTTCGACGCGGCGGCAAGGGGGGGTTACGGTCTCGGTCCATCCCGTTCTATAGAGGG
Source organism: Caulobacteraceae bacterium (assembly GCA_036732965.1). Taxonomy (GTDB): domain Bacteria; phylum Pseudomonadota; class Alphaproteobacteria; order Caulobacterales; family Caulobacteraceae; genus CAIMFV01. The sequence continues at coordinate 1,050 of DAINBM010000235.1, forward strand.
ACCTGTTGCGTCCCTCGGCGGGCGCTGGCGCAGACATCGGAACCCCCATGGACGGCGACCTGATCCCCAGCCCCGTGCGCGACGCCCCTTTCCGTGAGCCGCGCTATGCCCCGCGTCGCCTGGAGGTCACCCACCGGGAGGACGGGGCGCTGGTGCTGCAGAACACCACGCCGTGGTCGGATCAATTTTCCACCACCAATGCGGCGCTGGACCATTGGGTCGAGGCGGCCCCGGACCGGTTGTGGGTCGCCGAGCGGGACGGGGACGGCTGGCGGGGTGTGACCTTCGGCGAGGCGGGACATCGGGTCGCCCGGCTGGCGACGGCTCTGAAGGGGCTCGGTCTGGGACCGGACCGGCCGCTGCTGATCCTCGCCCGAAACACCGTCGACCATGCGCTGATCGCCTATGCGGCCATGCGTCTCGGCTGTCCCGTCGCCCCCCTCTCGCCGCAGTACGGCCAGGCCAGCGCCGACCCGGCCCGTCTGGCCCATGCCGCCGCCTTGATCACGCCGTCGGCCGTCTATGTGGAGGACGGTGCCGCCGCCGCGGTGGCCATCGCCCGGGACGCGGTGCTGAAGGACCTTCCGGTGATCGCCAGCCGGGCCCTGCAGCCCGGACAGATCGACCTCGCGACCCTGGATGTCGCCGCGCCCACGGACAATCTGGCCCGGCCGGAGCAGGCGGCCAAGCTGCTGCTGACCTCCGGCTCCACCGGCAAGCCCAAGGCGGTGATCTGCAGCCACGCCAATGTCAGCTTCAATGCGGCCCAGATCCAGGCCTGCTACGACGATCCCGATCCGCCCGTGGTGGTGAACTCCGCGCCCTGGAGCCATTCCCTGGGGGCCAATGCGATCCTGCACATGATCGTGCACCGGGGCGGGAGCCTCTATATCGACCACGGCCAGCCGGTGGCCGGGCGGTTCGACGAGACCCTGCGCAATCTGCGGGAGATCGCACCCACCTATCACAACATGGTGCCCGCGGGCTGGGCCCTGCTGGCCGACGCCCTCGAGACCGACGCGGCCCTGGCACGGACCTTCTTCAGCCGGGTCCGGGTGCTGCAGTATGGCGGGGCCGGCCTGCCGCAGGCCGTCTGTGACCGGGTCTGTGCCGTCGCCGCCCGCCTGACGGGTGAACAGATCACCTTTGCCGCGGGCTACGGCTCCACCGAGACCGGCCCGACCGCCTGCAATGTCCACTGGATCAACACCCGCGCCGGGTTGTGCGGCCTGCCGACCCCCGGCACCACGGTGAAGCTGGCGCCGGAGGGCGAAAAGCTCGAGGTGCGGGTCAAGGGGCCGCAGATCTCCCCCGGTTATCGCGGGGCCGACGGGCGGCTGATCCCCCTGAGCGTGGACGAGGAGGGCTACTACCGCCTGGGCGATGCGGCCAAGCTGGCCGACCCTGAGGACCCTCTGCAGGGGATCGTCTTCGACGGCCGCCTGGTGGAGAACTTCAAGCTGGCCAGTGGCACCTTCGTTGCCGCCGGTGCCCTTCGACTGGCGGCCCTGTCGGCCATGGGGGGCGTGGCCACCGACGCGGTGGTCTGCGGCGAGGGTCAGACCGGCGTCGGCCTGCTGGTGTTCCTCAATCCGGCCCAGGCGCGGATCCTGGCCCCCGAAGCGGAGGATCTTGCGACCCTGGCCCACGATCCGGCGGTGAAGGCCGCGGTGGCGTCGGGCCTCGCGCAGTTGAACCGGGATGCCGGCGGCGGGGCGGCGCGGGTGACCCGAGCCCTCATCCAGCGGGATGCGCCCCACGCCCACTCCGGCGAGCTGACCGACAAGGGCTATATCAACCAGTCCATGGCGAGGGACCGGCGCGCAGCGGATGTGGCGCGCCTGTTCGCGGCGCCCCCCGATCCGGAAGTGATCATCCCGTGAAGGGGCCTGGTCTGCTGCCCCTGCTTCTGACCGCCGCGGCGGTCCCGGCCTTCGCCCAGTCGGCACCAGCCATGCCACACGGCACGCATGACATGGTCGGCATGCCGGACATGCCGGGGATGAGCCCTGCCGCCGGGGAGCGCATGGGCCGGATGGCGGCCCTGGCCGACTCCCCCATGTCCCGGGAGGCATCGGGCACGTCCTGGCAGCCGGACACGGCCGGCCATGAGGGCTGGATGACGATGCGCACGGATGGCTGGATGACCATGGTGCACGGCGACGTGAGCCTGGTCGCCGACCGTCAGACCGGTCCCCGGGGGGACGAAAAGGCCTTCGTGTCCGGCATGCTGATGGCCAGCGCAGGTCACGATCTGGGTCCTGCGCGGATCACCTTCCGCCTCATGGTCTCCCCCGACCCGGTGATGGGGAAGGGCGGCTATCCGAAGCTGTTCCAGACGGGGGAGACGGCAGACGGTATCCACCCCCTGGTGAACCGACAGCATCCCCATGACGGTGTCGGAGAGCTGGCGGTGATCCTGTCGGCGCCGCTCGCCGCGGGGGTGTCCGGTTTCGTCTATGCTGGCTATCCGGGAGAGCCGGCCCTGGGACCGGTGGCCTATCTGCACCGGGGCTCCGGCAGCGACAACCCGTCGGCCCCCATCAGCCATCACTGGCTGGACTCCACCCATGTGGCCTATGGCGTGGCCACGGCGGGCCTGGTGGCAGGACCTGTCAAGCTCGACGCCTCCACCTTCACGGGGCGGGAGCCGGACCAGGACCGCTGGGCCTTCGACCGTCCCCGGTTCGACAGCCGCTCCGTCCGCCTCACCCTCAATCCGACCCGGGAATGGTCCATGCAGGTCAGCCGGGGCTGGATCGTCAGTCCCGAGCAGCTGTCTCCCGGCGAGAACGTGACCCGTACCACGGCGTCGCTATCCCATAGCCTGCCCCTGGTCCGCTCCCCGCTGGGCGAGGCCCTGTGGCAGAGTACCGTGGCCTGGGGGCGCAACCGCGGCACCGGCGGCCGGACCGGCGATGCGTGGCTGGCAGAGGGTTCCCTGACCTTCGGGTCGAACGTGATCTTCGCCCGGGCGGAGCAGGCCGACAAGGACGAGCTGTTCACCGCGCCGTCGCCCCTGGCCGGCCGCACCTTCCGGGTTGGGGAGGTGTCAGTGGGCTATGTGCGCTACAGGTCCGTTGCCCCCCACCTGAAGATCGGCGTCGGCGGTCTCGGCGGCGTCTATACCTATCCCGAAGCCCTGAGCGCGGCATATGGTTCCCACTCCGCGGAGCTGATGGGCTTCGTTCGGTTCAAGATCACCTGAGGAAAGCCCCAAGCATGAACGGCGCCGAAGCCATCCTGAAGACCCTCGCCGACAATGCGGTCGAGGTCTGTTTCTCCAATCCCGGCACCAGCGAGATGCAGATGGTGTCCGCCTTCGACCGGGAACCGCGGGTCCGCCCGGTGCTGTGCCTGTTCGAGGGCGTCGCCACCGGGGCCGCCGACGGCTATGCACGGATGGCGGGAAGGCCGGGCTCGACCCTGCTGCACCTGGGGGCCGGTCTCGCCAACGGTTCGGCCAATCTGCACAATGCGCGACGGGCCTATTCGCCGATCGTCAACATCGTGGGCGACCATGCCACTTATCACCGGCAGTATGACGCCCCCCTGACCTCGGACATCGCCGGGCTGGCCGGACCCAATTCGGTCTGGGTCAAGGCCGGGGAAACCCCCGATGCGGCAGCCGACCTGACGACGGAGGCGATCGTTGCCAGCCAGACCGGTGCCGGGGGTACCGCGACCCTGATCCTGCCCGCCGACGCCGCCTGGAGCCCAGCCACGCGGAGCGGGTCGGTGGCCGTGGTCCCGCCGCGGCCGCGCCCCGCCGACGGGGATGTGGAGGCCG
>DAINBM010000236.1:0-4826 GCA_036732965.1 Caulobacteraceae bacterium
GGCGGGCGGGGTGGGGGTGGGGGGGGGGGGGGTGGTGGTGGTGTGGGGCATTTCCCGGAACAGCCCGAGGAAGCGGACCTGATCCGGCCGCAGCGCCGAGGTCATCTCGCTCGACCGCGCCGCACCGCACAGGATGGACAGACCCGCCACCATCCCCGCCATCAGTATCCCGAACCGCATCCGACTGCCTCCCACCGTGTGGCGTCGAGATTGAGCTCAGGTTGCGGGTGGCCACAAGCGGATTCCACCCGATCGGCGCAGGCCGCAGGGTTCGCGGGGCGCCGTTGCTACTTGCCCCGTTTCCGCAGGAATCGCGAAATCTCCGGCAGCGCGGCCTTCAGCGTCTCGGTGCCGTTGCCGAAGCCGACACGCACGCAGCCCTCGAGACCGAAGACAGCCCCGGGCACCAGAAGCACGCCCGTCTCGTCCAGAAGCTGCTTGCAGAAGTCGCGGGAGGGCATGTCGAGGTCGTAGCGGAGAAGGGTCACCGTCGCGCCGTTCGGTCGGAACCACGAGATCGCAGGTTCATCGGCGACCCACCGGGCCAGGATGTCCAGATTGGTCCGGACAATCTGACGGTTACGTGCCAGCAGCGCGTCCCGGTTCTCCAGAGCGATGCTGGCGATCAGGTCGTCGATCATGCCGACGCTGATCGTGTTGTAGTCCCGGTGGATCATCACCCGGTGCAGCAGGGCCGGGGGGGCGACGATCCAGCCGAGGCGCAGTCCGGCCAGGGCGAAGGCCTTGGACATGCTGCCCACGGCAATCCCCTTCGGATAGAGCTCGGCCACGGAGGGCGACAGGGTGTCATCCGCCTGGTTCACGCCGCGATAGACTTCATCGCCGACGACCCACAGGTCGTGGCGGGCGGCGATGCCGACAATGCCCGCGAGCACCTCATCCTGAATCACGACGCCCATCGGATTGTTGGGGTTGGTGAGCGATATCAGCCGGGTGCGGGGTGTTATCAAGTCCTCCAGAGCCGCGAGGTCGGGCTGGTAGCCGGTCTCGGCCTGAAGGGGCAGCGGCCGGACCACGGCCCCGAGGCTTTCGGGAATGGAGGTGTGCTGCTGATAGGTGGGCACGATGGCGATCACCTCGTCGCCCGGCTCCACCAGGGTTGCGTAGAGCAGGGCATTGGCACCGGCCGCGCCATGGGTCACCAGCACCTCGTCGGCGTGGCGACCGGCATAGAGAGCCGCGATCGCCGCCTTCAGGCGGGCGCTGCCCTCGATGGCCCCGTAGGTCAGCTTGAGGTCGTTCAGCTCGCCGAGGATGGCCTGCGACTTGCCCGCCATCTGCATCAGCTCGGCGAAGGTGATGGAGTCGACGCAGGTTTCCGCGATGTTGAACCGGCAGTGGTTCTCGTAGGCGTTCATCCAGATCTCGACGCCGAAGTCTTTGATTTTCACGGTCAGCTGTCCTTGTGAGCGGCGGTCAGTGCGCGATGGATCTCGGCGGCCACGGCGATGTCCTCGAGGCCCAGCCCGATGGACCGGAAGAAGCGGTGGCGACCGGTGACCTCCGGCCGAATGCTGCCCGATACCAGTTCCGGCAGGTCGGCGACGATCGCCGTCGGGGACCAGCCATGCTGGGCCTCGGCCAGGACCATCTCGCCGGCACTCAGGGGGGCGGTCGGGCGATAGTCGCAGAAGACGTCGAGCTCCGGCAGGGTCTCGGGCAGAACTTCGTGGGCGCGGGCCACATTGGTGCTGATCGAGGTGATGAGGGCCGGTTCCGACAGGCGGCGGGGATCCAGCACCGGTGTACCCGAGGATGTGCACAGCAGGATCACGGAGGCCCCCGCCACGGCCTCGTCCACCGACCGGCAGATCGTGACCGCCGGATCGACCTCGGTGAACCGCGCGAAGGCCGATGCCGGTTCCGTCGCGGTGCGGCGCGACGCCACCGCGATCCGGGTCCACGGGCGGAGCGCAGCCACGTGTCGAAGATGCGCCAGGGCGATATCCCCGGTGCCGATGATCGCCAGCTGTTGGTCCTGCGGTCGGGCGAGGAGGTCGAGGGCAAGCGCTGTGGTCGCGGCCGTCCGCTCCGTCGTCAGGCGCCTCGCATCGCACAGCATCAGTGGCGCGCCTGTCTCCAGGGACATCACCAGGGTCCAGGCGGTGACCAGCGGTGGACCGGACCGGGCGATGTAGGGCGAGAGCTTGACCCCGAACATCCGCGCCGGCTCGAGCACGCCGGAATAGGTGATGACGTCTCCAGGTGTCTTGGGAAACACCACCAGGCTTTGCGCCGGCTGGACCGCCGCGCCGGAGTGCAGGTCGGCGAACATGGCCCGCAGGGCCCGCGGTATGTCCACATCGCGCAGCAGCCGCTCTATGGCCGCATCGTCCAGAACAGGGAGAAGTGCCGACATCGGGGCCTGCCTGTGGAGTCGAGGTTCAGGCCCGTACTGGTTGCAGCCCGGACTCGCACCGTCAAACCAATTCCGGCGACCGGGCACTGCGGCGGTTGCGATCCCCGACCGGGCCGTGCCGGACCCGTGGGACCGCGAAAGGGGTGTGCGCGAGGCCGAAATCTCGGCTAGCCTGAGGTCCGAGGCTCGACACGGGAATGCAGAATGGTTCGTGAAACACTCTTGGGCCTGATGGGTCTGCTGGCCACCTCCGGATCCGCCGGCGCGGCTCCGGCCACGGCCTATTTCGGTGGACCGATCCTGACCCTGGCCGGGCCCGAGCCTCGGTACGCGGAAGCGCTGGCGGTGCGCGACGGCCGTATCCTTGCAGTCGGCCCACTGGCCGAGGTGGAGAGGGCGGCCGGTCGGGAGGCACAGCACACCGATCTGGCCGGTGCGGCCCTTCTGCCCGGCTTCATCGATGCGCACGGCCATGTGAGCGGTGTCGGCCAGTCCGCCTTCCTCGCGCCGCTCGCACCGCCGCCCGTGGGCACGGTGCGTTCCCTCGAGAATCTGCGGGAGGCGCTCACGGCCTATCTCGCCTCTGCCCACCTGCCGGCGGGGGCCCCGCTCGTCGGTACAGGCTATGACGACAGCCAACTGGCCGAGCGCCGGCATCCCACCCGGGCAGATCTCGACGCCGTGGCCAGCGATCGTCCGGTCGTCATCGTCCATGCCAGCGGGCACCTGGCGGTGGTCAATTCGGCGATGCTGAAGCGTCTGGGGATCGGCCCGGACACGCCCAACCCGCCCGGTGGGGTCATCCGGCGGGAGGCGGACGGCAAGACGCCGAACGGCGTGCTGGAAGAGGCGGCGCTGGCCCGCATCTATGCCGCGATCCTGCCGAAGGATCTCGAAGCGGCCGTGCGCTCCGTCGTCGCCGGCGAGGCGATCTATGCCGCCCATGGCATCACCACGGCCCAGGACGGCCGGGTACAGCCGGAGGCCTGGCCGGGCCTCGTCGAAGCCGCGCGCCGTGGGGCCCTCAAGCTGGATACCGTGGTCCTGATCGCCTTCGATCACGACCTGCCCCAGGATGTCCGGGACCGCATCGGCAAGCCCTATACGGACAGGCTGCGCATCGCCGGGGTGAAGTTCGTGCTGGACGGCAGTCCCCAGGGGCGGACAGCCTGGCTGCATGATCCGGTTCCCGTGCCGCCCGAGGGCAAGGGCGCGGACTATCGCGGCTATCCGGTCATGGATCCGGTGGATTTCCGACGACGTCTGGCGGATGCCAAGGCGCATGACTGGCAGGTCTTTGCCCATGTGAACGGGGACGAGGCGGTCCAGTCCCTGATCGACGGGGTGCGGGCCACCGGTCTGGAGGGACGGCGGACCATAGCCATCCACGCCCAGGTGATGCGGCCGGAGCAACTGGCGGCCTTCCGCGACCTCGACATCCAGCCGAGCTTCTTCGCCAGCCACACCTGGTACTGGGGAGACTGGCACCGGGATGTGTCCCTCGGTCCGAGACGGGCCGACTTCATCTCGCCCCAGGCCAGCGCCTGGGCAGCGGGGCTGACGCCGACGGCCCACAATGACTCGCCGGTGGTTCCCCCGGACATCCTGCGTCTGGTCTGGAGTTCGGTGAACCGTCGAACCCAGTCCGGCGACATCCTGGGACCGCTGGAGCGCATCTCGGCCTATCGCGCCCTGCGCCAGGTGACCGCCAATGCCGCCTGGCAGATCCACGAGGAGGCCGATAAGGGCACGCTCGAACCGGGCAAGCGGGCCGATCTCGTCGTGCTCGACGCCGATCCGCTGACCGTGGACCCCGGCCTGCTCCACACCCTCAAGGTGAAGGCGACGATCAAGGACGGCACCGTGATCTACGGCAAGGTCGGCGGCTAGTCCGCCCGGATCCGTCGGCGCAGCCCTGGCCGGCTTCGGACGTTTTTCCTGCCGGGGTCTTGGGATTCCCCCAGCGCACTGTAGTCTGGTGCCGACAGGGTTCGTCCCGTCGGCAAGCGCGGGAGCCACACCCTGATCTTCCTCATCCGACATGGCCAGACCGAATGGAACCGGGAAGCGCGCCTGCAGGGGCGCAAGGACTCCCCTCTGACCGAGGAGGGCATCGCCCAGGCGCGCCGGATGGGGCGTCTTCTGCAGCAGTCCGTAGCCGAGGAGGGGCCGTGGATCGTCATGTCGAGCCCCCTCGGGCGCGCCTACGACACCGCCCGGATCGTGTGTGAATCCGCGGGTCTGACGGTGCCGATCGCGACGGACGACCGGCTGGCCGAGCTGTCCGTGGGACCTTTCGAAGGCATGACGCGGGACGAGATCCTGGCCCATACCCCGAAGACCGAGATCACGCCGGGCTGGATCTACAACATTCCCGGCGGCGAGACCGAGGCGGCGCTCCGGGCCCGCCTGGGTGATAGCCCGAGAGACGGGGACGAGGACTGAA
>DAINBM010000237.1:0-4818 GCA_036732965.1 Caulobacteraceae bacterium
CCTGAGCGCGTTGAACCCCAGCGTCCGCGAAATCTTCGCCGTCAGCGGGTTCGAGAAGATCATCCCGATCCACGACGATCTCGCGCAGGCCCTGTCCGACTAGGCGTCCGGATCCCGGCGGGCGGCAATGCCCGCCTGCCATCCGCTCACGAACCCGTCAGGCGGGTGATCTTCGCCAGCAGGCCCTCCAGATCGACGGGTTTGGTGTCGTAATCATCCGCACCGGCCTCCAGGGCCTTTTCGCGATCCCCCGACATGGCGTGGGCGGTCAGGGCGATGATGGGGATCCCCGCCGTTCTTTCGTCGCCCTTCAGGATCCGGGTGGCTTCCCATCCGTCCATGACCGGCAGGCTCAGGTCCATCAGGATCAGGTGTGGATATGTGGCCCGGGCCGTCTCCACGGCTTCCTCTCCATCCACGGCGAAGGTGATCGAAAACCCGCGGCGGATCAGACGCCGGCTGAGCATGTCGCGGTTTTCCGCGTTGTCTTCGACGAGCAGGATGTGAACGCTCATAGGCTCAGGGCCTCCAGGGCTTCCAGCAGGGCGGTGCGCGCATTGTCGCCCTTGGGGACGATGACGGTACCGCGCTCCCGAAGAATCTGTGTCTCCGCGAGGCTCAGGTCCTTTGCGGACTGGATGATCACCTTGGATTGGCCAAGGCCGGGGTGGCTGCGGATGCGCTCGAGGACGGCAAACCCGTCCATTCCCGGCATGACCAGGTCCAGAAGGATGACGGCCGGTGCGGGGTGGGAATCCAGCCAGGCCACAGCCTCGGGTCCATCCTGGGCCTCGATCACATCATAGTCGTGGTCCCGAAGGGATTTGCAGATCGCATCCCGGTCATCCGCGTTGTCGTCCACCACCAGAATGCGCACGGCCCCCTTGCCGGCGTAGGTTCGAACCACATTCACCAGCTGCGTCCGGTCCACCGGCTTTGACAGGACGTCGGCTGCCCCGAGGGACATGCCGAGGGGGCGGTCGTCGAGCAGGCTGACGATCACCACCGGAATGTTGGCGACGATCGGGTTTTCCTTCAGCTTCCCAAGGACCGTCCAGCCGTCCATCTTGGGCATCATGACGTCGAGCAGGATCACCGCCGGCCGACTGGTCAGCGCAAGCTCCAGGGCTTCGGGGCCATCGGAGGCATGGTCCACCCGGTAGCCCTCGCGTTCCAGCATGGTACCGATCAGGTGGTGGATCTGCGGGTCGTCGTCCACCAGCAGGACGCGGGTGCCGCGCTCGTTGGTCTTCCTCGCCGGGATCGGCTCCGCCTTGGGTTTCGCCACGAAGTCCGCGGCATTGACGGGCAGGACGATGGTGAAGACGCTGCCCTCACCCGGCACGCTTCTCACGGATACGTCGCCCCCCATCATCTGGCAGAACCGCCGTGTGATGGCCAGGCCGAGGCCGGTTCCGCCAAATTGCCGGGTGGTGCTGGCGTCGGCCTGGGTGAAGGCCTGGAACAGCCGCTCGGTCTGGGCCTCGGTCATGCCGATGCCGGTGTCCGCGACCTCGAAGCGGATGTACTCGCCCGCCGCTTCGACCGCGACCCGGATCGCCCCCTGCTCGGTGAACTTGCACGCATTGCTGACCAGGTTCAGCAGGCACTGCTTCAGTTTGGTGAAGTCCACCTGGAGTACCGGGAGTTCGCCCGGCACATGGAATTCGAGTTTATTGGACCGCTTCTTGGCGAGGGGGCCGGTGAGGGACTGAACTTCCTCGATCAGGCGCGGAATGCTCACGGACTCGATGTAGAGGTCCATCTTTCCCGCATCGATCTTGCTGAGATCGAGGACATCGTTGATCAGGCGGAGCAGGTGCTTCCCGGCCGATTCAATCCGCTTCAGGTCGGTGAGTGCACTTGTCTGGCCGAGATCTTCCAGATCTTCCTGGAGAATTTGCGAATATCCAATGATCGCATTCAGCGGCGTGCGCAGCTCATGGCTCATGTTCGCAAGGAATTCAGCCTTCGTCCGACTGGCCTGCTCGGCCATGTCCTTGGCATTTTCGATCGCCGCTTCGACGTTTTTCTGGGTCGTGATCTCGTAACTCCAGACCACGAGGGCGTGTTGGCCATTGTATTCGATGTTCTGCCAGTTCACGAGGCACCAGATCGTGGAACCGTCCGGAAGCTTGTACTGAACCTCCTCGTCCCTGACGGCACCCTCGGTCGTGAACTTCTTGACGAGCTGGCGAAAGCGGTCCGGCTCGGCATAGATCGCCGCGCCCTGTGGGAGTGGAGCGCCGAAGGGCACCCCGGTCATTTCGTAGACCCGCCGGTTGGCGAAGAGGAATTCCCCCTTCAGGCTATGGATCTGTGCGGCGATCGGGCTGCTGTCCAGCAGGACGCGGGCGCGTTGCGGTAGGCCGACCGGCGGGCTGTCGGGATCGACGTGATCGGGCATCAGTTCAATCTCCACGGACGGGCAGCGGATTGCGGCGGAAGATCAGGACGGAGAGGTCGTCGGCCGGAGGCAGGTCGCCCTCGAAGCTGCGGACCCTGGCGACCAGATCGGGAAGCGACGGGGCGGGCTCGGCCAGCCAGTCCTCGACCCGGGCCTCCCCGAAGAGATCGCCCGCCGCCGACATGGCCTCACTGACGCCATCGCTCAGCAGGATGAGCATGTCTCCGGGGGCCATCACCGCCGAACCCGCATGGAATTCGGCATCGCCGTCGATCCCCAGCGGCAGACCCCCGGCGAGATCCAGCCGCTCGATGCGCCCGTCGGCCCGCCGCAGGAACGGAGGGATGTGTCCGCACCGCACATAGTCCAGCTGCCCGGTGTCCGGATCATACAGCGCCAGAACCAGGGTGATGAACGTGCAGCTCAGGTTGCCTGCGGACAGGGCCTGGTTGACGATCGCGGCCGCCCGGCCGAGGCCCGCGAACAGGGCGGCGGCGTCCCCATGGGTGGCGAGGCTCCGTACCAGGGCGTGGGTCCGCGCCATCATCAGGGCCGCGCCCGCGCCCTTGCCGGAGACATCGCCAAGGACAAGGACATGGCGGCCGTCTGCGAGACGAAAATGATCGACAAGGTCACCGCCGACCTCCCGGGCGGGTTCCAGAGCGAACTCCACCGAGAGCGTGTCCTCACGGTGCGGCGGGGGCAAGAGGGCCAGCTGCAGGCTGCGGGCCTCGGACAGCTCCATCTGGGTGCGAGCCAGGGCTTCCCGCCGGCGTGCCCGCAGTTGCTGCTTTTCGAGGATGGCGCTGACCCGCGCGCGCAGCAGGGTCGGCTCGAACGGCTTCAGCAGGAAATCCTCGGCCCCGAGCTGGATCGCCCGCACCGTGGACTCAAGCTCGTTCATCGCCGAAATGACAATCACGGGGAGCTGCTCGATCCGGCCCTCCTGCGACAGGGCCTCCAGGACATCAAAACCGGTCATGACGGGCATCATGATGTCCAGGAGCACGAGATCGACCCGTGTCCTGCGAATGATCTCGAGCGCCACCGCGCCGTTTTCCGCCTCGAGGATCTGGGCGATGCCAAGTCGGCCGAGGCGGCGCGCGAGCAGGTCCCGATTGTCGGCGACATCATCCACCACCAGCACACAGGCGGAGGTGAAGTGTTCGGCGGCCGTATTCTGTGAGGGCGAACGGGGGGAGGTGCGCGGGGCCGACGGGGCTGGATCGGTCATCTTGGAAGGGCCTGGGTCATCGTTCCCTTTTCCGCGGTGCTGCTGGCGGTGGAGATGACTTCGACGGAAGTCTTCACCGCCCACGACACGCGGCTATCATGATTTGCATCAAGAATAGCGATGAAATTCCACCTCGTCATCAAGGCATATGGGATGGCGCCGGCGCAAGAGGGGCAGGGCGGTTCAGGCCATCGCAACATCTCGCCAGAACTGGCGTTTGCCGTTCCAGTCTTGGCAAGGAGACAATTGCGACCGGAGCGAACGATTGTTTTCATTGACGCAACATTTGCCGCTTTCTGTGGACAGGACGGAATTTGACGGGCACGAAGCTTGCGGCGCGGGAGGAGACGGCCCATGAGCGGCAGGCGGGACGGCGTCGCATCTCCATCCCGTCCGCGAGGGAGACATGTCGGTGTTGCGACACATTCTGGCCTTGTGTGCCATCCTCTTCTGGGGGCTCGGGAGCGCGTCGGCCCAGACGCAGCCCGTCCCGGGTGGCCTCAGGGTGCAGTTGTCCTGGGTCGATCAGGCGGAGTTTGCGGGTTTCTACGTCGCCGACCGGATGGGCTACTTCCATGATGAAGGGCTGACGGTCACCACCCTGCCCGGTGGCCCGGGCATCGCGCCACTCGACTCCCTGCGGACCGGTGCGGCGGACATCGCCGTCAGTCACCTCGTGGCGTCCCGCCTTCGCTCGGACCGTGGCGAAACCCTGGTGAACATCGCGCAGATCTTCAGCCGATCGTCCTTGATGCTGATCTGTCGCCGGAGCGACGGGATCAACAGGCTGCGCGACGTGGCGGGCAAGACGGTGGGCGTCGCCCATTGGGGGGACGAGGAGATCGTGACCCAGATGCTGGTCCGGGCCGGGGGCGGGGGCGGCAAGGCGGTCTTCGTCTCCAGGGGCGGGGATGGGGCGGAGTTGCGGGCACACCGGGCCAGCTGCATATCCGGCGTGTCCTACAATGAGTACCGCAAGGTGCTGGAGGGCGGCACTAGCGCCTCGGACCTGTCCATCTTCCGGCCGGCCGATGTCGGGATCCGGACACCGGAGGACGGTCTCTACGTCTTGAGCAGCCGCCTGAACGATCCGGTGTTTGTCGATCGTCTCGCCCACTTCGTGGTCGCCCTGAAACGCGGTTGGGATATGGCCCGTGAGCGCCCGGCCTGGGCCGTG
>DAINBM010000238.1:0-4817 GCA_036732965.1 Caulobacteraceae bacterium
TTGCAGAGCGGAGCGCGCGCAGTAGAAGGCGCGCGCTCCCTTCGGGTGCGTCCCGCCCGACCTCGACCCGATCGTGCCCAGCCATCCGGCGGGCTGGCCCACCGAACCCACCGGAACCCCGATGACCCGTCTCTTCAATGCCTATGTGATGGTCGACTGGAGCGCGGCCCAGACCGCCAAGACCGGCAAGGATTCCGTCTGGATCGGCGTGCTGAAGCGCGACATCCGCTTTCGCCCGAGCTTCGAGTCCTGGAACCCCGCCACCCGCGCCGAGGCCGAGGTGAAGCTCCGCGAGATCCTGGCGGACCTGCGGCGTCGCAACGAACGGGCCCTGATCGGGTTCGACTTCAATCTCGGCTATCCCAGGGGCCTGGGCCACGCCCTGAAGCTCAAGGACCCCTCCTGGGCCGGTGTCTGGGCGTTCCTCGCCGCCAATGTGGTGGACAAGAAGGACAACACCAACAACCGCTTCGCCGTCGCCGCCAAGATGAACCGGCTGATGACCGACCAGCCCTGGCCGTTCTGGGGCTGTCCGCCGAAGGACGCCCAGCGCTGGCTGACCCCCACCAAGCCGCCGGAAACCGTCGAGGACGGACTGCCGACCTATCGCCACGCCGAGGTCGCCACCCATGCCGCCGGGAAGGCCCAGGCCAAGCCGGCCTGGCAGCTGATGGGCGCGGGCAGTGTCGGGGGGCAGGTGATCGTGGGCATACCCGCCGTCCGCCGCCTGACCGAGGAGCTGGGTGACAAGGCCGCCGTGTGGCCGTTCACCACCGGCTGGAAGGAACTGAAGGACACCGACCTCGAGGGCAAGGAGGCCGTCCTCGTCGAGGTCTATCCGTCCCTGATCCCGTCCAAGGTCGAGGGCAACGAAGCCCCCGATCTCGCCCAGGTCCGTGCCCTTTGCGAGCACTTCTACAAGCTCGATGAGGCCGGAAAGCTGGGCCCCGTGTTCGCGGCCCCGAAGGACGCAACCGAGGATCTTGTCCGCGACGTCGAGAGCGAGGAGGGCTGGATCCTCGGCGCCTGAGCCGGGATCAGCCTGCCTTCAGAAGCCCGGCACTGGACCGGGCGTCCTTCAGCTTCTCCGCCACCAGGAACGCCAGCTCCAGGGCCTGGTCGGCGTTCAGCCGGGGATCGCAGTGGGTGTGATAGCGGGCGGACAGCTCGTCCTCCGTGAGGGCCCGGGCTCCGCCCAGACATTCGGTGACGTTCTGCCCGGTCATCTCCAGATGCACACCGCCCGGATGAGCACCCTCCGCCCCCGCAATCTCGATGAAGCTCTTCACCTCTGACAGGATGCGGTCGAACGGCCGGGTCTTGTAACCATTGGCGGCCTTCAGCGTGTTGCCGTGCATCGGGTCGATGGACCACACCACGTTGCGACCCTCCCGCACCGTCGCCGCCATCAGGGCCGGCAGACGCTGGGCGATCTTGTCCGACCCGAAGCGGCCGATCAGCGTCAGTCGCCCGGCCTCGTTCTGGGGATTGAGGGTGTCGATCAGACGCAGCAGGTCGTCCGGCTCCAGGGTCGGCCCGCACTTGATGCCGATGGGGTTCTTCACCCCCTTCATGAATTCGATGTGCGCCCCGTCCAGCTGGCGGGTCCGCTCCCCGATCCACAGCATGTGGGCCGAGGTGTCATACCAGTCCCCCGAGGTGCTATCGACCCGGGTCATGGCCTCCTCGTAGCCCAGCAGCAGGGCCTCGTGGCTGGTATAGAACTCCACCTGGTTCAGTTCCGGCTGCTTGTCCGGCGTCAGGCCGATGGCCGACATGAAGTCCAGGGTCTCCGAGATCTTGTCTGCGAGTTCCCCGTAGCGCGCGCCCTGGGGGCTGCCCTCGACGAAGCCGAGCGTCCAGCGGTGCACGTTGTAAAGGTTCGCGTAGCCGCCGCTGGCAAAGGCCCGGAGAAGGTTCAGCGTCGCCGCGGACTGGCTGTAGGCCCGCAGCAGCCGGTCGGGATCCGGTGCCCGGGACACCGGGTCGAAGTCCTGACCATTGATGTTGTCGCCCCGATAGGACGGAAGGGTCACCCCGTCGATGGTCTCGATCGGCTCGGAGCGCGGCTTGGCGAACTGACCGGCGATCCGGCCGATCTTCACCACCGGCTTGCCGCCCGCAAAGGTCAGGACCACCGCCATCTGCAGCAGCAGGCGGAAGGTGTCGCGGATGTTGTCCGCGTGGAATTCCTTGAAGCTCTCGGCACAGTCGCCACCCTGCAGCAGGAAGGCGTCGCCTGCCGCCACCGAGGCCAGACGCTGACGGAGCTGCCGCGCCTCCCCGGCAAAGACCAGCGGCGGCATGACCCGCAGCGTGTCCTCCACCCGCGCCAGGGCCGCGGGATCCGGATAGTCGCTCGGGATGTGCTTCGCCTGCCGGGATCTCCAGGATGCAGGCGACCAACGGTCAGTCATGAACATGCTCTCGCTTTCGGGAGCCCCGCATATAGTCGCTTACGAAGGTCAGCGCAAAACAAGACGGTTTCAGCTGCAACCAGCTGAATTCCGGCGAGCGGGAGGCGCAGTGTCGCGGTTCAGAGGGGGGTCAGGACCTCGAGCCCGGACGACAGGTCCGCCCGCGGCAGCCGACGGGCATTGGTCAGGGCGCAGAAGACGATGATCGTCAGGGCGGCAAGACCCAGCCACCATTCCTGCCAGATCCCGAAGCTCAGGGCACCGATCACCAGATAGGAGACGAGCGACCCCACCGCCGCGGCCGCGAGCGGCACGTCCCTCTGCCGGACCTGCTCGATCCGCACGAACATCCAGGCAAAGAACGTGGCCGCAAGCCCCGTGCCGGCAGCACCGAGTTCCAGCCAGATCTGCAGCGCCGCATCATGGGGATGCAGCGGGATCACGCCGGGAAAGGCGCGGCTGGCATCCAGCCCCCATCCCAGGAACGGCCGCTGCTCGATCAGGCTGGACGCAATCCGCCAGATCTCGAGCCGCGCGCCCCAGGACGCCTTGGCGACACCCCCGTTCGTGTGCAGGAAGCCCAGCGGGCCATGGGCACTGAAGAACAGCGGGGCGAGGACGAAATAGCCGACGGTCGCGGCCATGGCGGACACGACGGCCACGCGGCCAACCCTCAGGACCAGCGCGACAGCGAACCCGCCGGCCAGCAGGGCCACGATGGCAGCATCCACCCGGAACAGGACCGCACCGGTCAGTGTTCCAAGGCCCAGGAAGACAGCCAGGGCACTCCATCTCCCGCCCTTGCGCCACAGGTGGAGCGAGAGCGGCCAGATGAGAAGCGCCAGGGGATAGAAGGCCCGGCCGACATTGCGCCGTGCCAGATCCGGACGGGCTGTCTGGTGCAGCGCGGTCTTGAGGGCGAGATAGATCCGCTCAGACCCGGCAAACTCGATGAGTACCATGGCCACCACAAGGGCCATGCCCACGGCCAGCAGTGTCAGGCCGAACCGGGCGGCGGTTCTCCGCACGGCAACCATGGCGCAGACCGCCGAGCCATAGAGCGCCAGCTGGAAGACCAGCTTCACGGCCGTCAGGCCCTGGGCGTTGCGCGGACGGTCGAGGCGCGACAGGTCCGGTTGCCAGACGGCCCACGCGCTGCTGCACAGGGCCAGGATCAGCAGTCCCCCGAGCAGCGCAAAGCCCACCGACCGGCGGCGCGCGGGCGGGATCACCGCGAAGCTGCCCAGTCCGGCCGCAGCCAGCAGGATCGAGAAGCCGAGATTTCCCCCGTACGACAACAGGGGCGTCAGCAGCACAAGGGTCAGCCAGACAGTGTCCCGCCAGGTCATGGCGGCCGTGGCCCGCCACCCGGGAACGAAGGCCGGATCGGGGCCGTCGCCCCGCAGCTCGGCCGCCAGCGCGGCGAGCTCCTGCGCATCCGCCACCGGATCCGGCACAGGTGGAGGAGGATCCGACATGCGGGACAAGGCCCCGCCAGGTCCGATCACGCCCCCCCTCCTGTCCCCGGCGCGACATACACATCGCGCATGGTGACCAGTTCTTCGGCCAGGGTCGGATGAACGGCGCAGGTGGCGTCCCACTGGGACTTGGTGAGGCCCGCCTTCACCGCAATCGCCGCCAGCTGGATCATCTCCGCGGAGTCCGGGCCCACGATATGGCAACCCACCACCTTGTCCGTGGCCCGTTCCACCACCAGCTTCATGAGCACGCGGTCCTCCCGCCCGGCGAAGATCGTCTTCATCGGCCGGAAGGCGGACCGGTAGATGTCGACCGCGCCAAGGCTGTGGCGGGCCTGGGCTTCCGTCAGCCCGACGCAGGCCACCTGGGGCTGGGAAAACACGGCCGTGGCGATGGTTTCATGATCGAAGCGGGTCGGCTTGCCGTAGAATTCCGTCTGGGCAAAGGCCGCCCCCTCCCGGATCGCCACCGGGGTCAGATTGACCCGATCGGTGACATCGCCCACCGCCCAGATGTGGGGCACGGAGGTCCTCGAGAACGTGTCGACGACGACGGCGCCCTTGTCGGACACGGCCACCCCCGCTGCATCGAGACCCAGTCCCTCCACATAGGGTTCCCGCCCTGTGGCGAACATCACCGCGTCGCTGACGACCCGGCTGCCCCCGCGCAGATGGCTGACAAGACCCTCGTCCGTCTTCTCGATCCGGTCATGCTGCGCCGACAGCCGCACCTGCAGGCCGCGCTTGTGCAGTTCGTCCACCAGATGGGCGCGGACATCCTCGTCGAACCCGCGAAGGATGTTCGTGCCCCGGTAGACCAGCGTCGTTTCCACGCCCAGCCCGTGGAAGATGCAGGCAAATTCCACCGCAATGTAGCCCCCGCCGACCACGACGATCCGGCGCGGAAGCTCCGCCCTCTGGA
>DAINBM010000239.1:0-4816 GCA_036732965.1 Caulobacteraceae bacterium
GCGGGTCCAGCCCGTGCGCCATGCAGGCGGCAAAGACCCCCGGAAAGGCCTCCGGAAAGTGGGCTCCCACCACGTCCCGGCCGTCGAGAAAGGCCCCGCCCCCCGTCAGTCGCTGGCGATGGATCGCGCGGGCGACGATGTCCCGGGGGGCCAGCTCTCCCCGTGGGTCATGGTCGGGCATGAAGGGACGGCCCTTGCCATCCACCAGCCGGGCCCCCTCCCCGCGCAGAGCCTCGGTGGCGAGGGGGGCGGGATCGACGCCGAAGTCCATCGCCGTGGGGTGGAACTGCACGAACTCCGCATCGGTGATGACGGCTCCGGCCTGGGCGGCGAGCCCAAGCCCCTCCCCCCGGACCTCGGCCGGTGTGGTGGTTTCCGAGAACAGGCCACCGACTCCTCCGGTCGCCAGCACCACGGCCCGGGCCGTCACCGACATCAGCGGACCGTCCCGTCGCGCGATCAGGGCACCCCGCACCCGACCATCCCGGTCCTGCAGCAGGCGTCGCGCCCGGTCACCGGACCAGACGGTGATGTTCGGCGCGGCTTCGACCGCAGCGATGACAGCCCGCATGATCGCCCACCCGGCCTGGTCGCCCTTGACCCGGGCCACGCGGGCGCGGCTGTGCGCCGCTTCGAGGCTTTGCGCCAGCCGACCGTCGTCCCCCGTGTCGAACGGCGCACCCAGCGCGATCAGTTCGGCGATGGCGTCCGGCCCCTCGCCGGTGAGCAGGGCCGCGCGCTCGGCCGAGACGAGGCCCGCACCGGCGGCGACCGTGTCCTTCGCGTGCAGGGCCGGGGAATCGTCCGGCCCCATGGCCACGGCGACGCCACCCTGGGCCCAGGCCGAGGAACAGGCCTCCCCCAGGGGACCGGCAGAGATCACCAGCACCGGCCCGGGGCCTGCGGCCAGGGCTGCCGACAACCCGGCCAGACCCGCGCCGAGCACCAGGATGCCGTCGAGGTCGAGGGCCCCTGTGGGATCGGATGAGGATGCGGCTGCGGCCATCCGGCGCGCTCCTGCAGGAGGGAAGGACCGATCGGGCCCGGAGCTAGATCAGCTCCACGTCCACGTGATGCCGCGCCTTGACCAGATCGTAGCGGGCCGGGACCGCCGGGGGCGGCAGGTCGATCATCCGCTGCACCGCCGCCCGTGCCCGCTCCATCACCGCCGCATCCACCGTCACCTCGTGGCGGTTGTGCAGCAGGGCCTCGTAGATGTTCTCGAGGCTGATCCGCTTCATGTGCGGACACAGGTTGCAGGGGCGCACGAATTCGGTCTCGGGCGCGTCCACCGCCACATTGTCGGCCATGGAGCATTCGGTGATCAGCACCACCTGCGCCGGCTTGCGCGTGGCGACGAAGTCGCTCATGGCCGCAGTGGAGCCGGTGAAGTCACTGGCCTCGATCACGTCCGTCGGGCACTCCGGATGGGCAAGGATCTGGGCCTGCGGATAGGCCGCGCGCAACTCGGCAATGTCGGCCCCGGTGAAGCGCTCGTGCACTTCGCAGCGACCGGCCCAGGCGATGATCTTCACCTCGGTCTGCCGGGCCACGTTGCGGGCCAGGAACTCGTCGGGGATCAGGATCACACGGTCGACGCCCCATGCCTGCGCCGCCTGCTCCACCACCTGCACGGCATTGGCGGAGGTGCAGCAGATGTCGGTCTCGGCCTTCACCTCGGCGGTGGTGTTCACATAGGTGACCACAGGCACGCCGGGATAGCGGGCCTTGATCATCCGCACGTCGGCCGCGGTGATCGACGAGGCCAGGCTGCAGCCGGCCAGCAGGTCCGGGATCAGCACGGTCTTGTCCGGACACAGCACCTTGGAGGTCTCGGCCATGAAGTGCACGCCCGCCTGGACGATGACCGCCGCATCGCTGCGCGCAGCTTCCCGGGCCAGGCCCAGGCTGTCCCCCACATAGTCGCCGACCCCGTGGAAGATCTCCGGCGTCATGTAGTTGTGGGCCAGGATGACGGCGTTCTTGTCCCGCTTCAGCCGGTTGATCTCGGCGATCAGCGGCGCGTGGAGACGCCACTCCAGCGGCGTGACCTTGCTCTTCAGCTTGTTCCAGATCGGTGCGGTGGCGGCCTCGACCTCGGGGGTGAAGGCAAACCGAGCAACCGCTTGCGATGTCGCTTCGAGGGTGGAGCCATCCGCCATGGTCTTCTCCTTATGCTCAGGCTGAGCATTAGGGGGTCAAAAGAAACACGCCAGTCTTGCAGGACCGACGGGCGTTGCGAGCGGCTTATGCTACATGTGAGCATAAGCACCCTCTAGATATAGACCCAAGACACCTTGGCGACAAGTCTGGTCACGGACGATTTTTCCGCAGGCGCCGCACCCGGTCCGGTCAAGCGGCGGAAACGGGTGTCTTTTCCTCAGCTTGCGACGCCGCATGATCCTTGTGGGTCAGGAACCGTGCGGCGTCGAGGGCGGCCATGCACCCCATGCCGGCGGCGGTGACCGCCTGGCGGTAGGTCTCATCGGTCACGTCGCCGCAGGCAAAGACACCGGGCAGCGAGGTCTGTACGGTCCCGGCCTTGACCTTGATGTAGCCGGTCTTCGACATCCGCAGCTGCCCCCGGAAGACCTCCGACGCCGGGGCATGACCGATGGCGATGAAGACCCCGTCCACCGCCAGGTCCTGCACAGCCCCGGTGACGGTGTCGCGAACCCGCAGACCCGTGACACCGGCCGGTCCCAGCGCACCGGGGGCGATGGTGGCATCCCCCAGGATCTCGTCCACCGCGTGGTTCCAGACGACGGTGATCTTCGGGTGGGCGAACAGGCGTTCCTGCAGGATCGGTTCGGCGCGGAAGCTGTCCCGGCGGTGGATCACGGTGACACTGGACGCGAGGGTGGCCAGATAGAGCGCCTCCTCCACCGCCGAATTGCCGCCCCCCACCACGGCCACGGCCTTGTTGCGATAGAAGAAGCCGTCGCAGGTGGCGCAGGCCGACACGCCGAAGCCCTGGAAGGTCTGCTCCGACGGCAGACCCAGCCACTTGGCCTGGGCTCCGGTGGCGATGATCACGCTCTCGGCCAGGATGACCTCCCCGCTGTCCAGGGTCAGGCGGGCGGGCTGGGCCTTCAGATCCGCCTTGACGACGATGTCGTCGACGAACTCGGTCCCCACGTGAGCCGCCTGGGCCCGCATCTGGTCCATGAGCCAGGGGCCCTGCACCGCCTCGGCAAAGCCCGGATAGTTCTCCACGTCCGTGGTGATGGTCAGCTGCCCACCGGGATCCTTGCCCGAGATCAGAACCGGCTTCAGCAGGGCCCGGGCCGCATAGATGGCCGCTGTATAGCCGGCAGGACCGGAACCGATGATGGCGAGGCGAACAGTGCGGGTAGCGGACATGGGGTTTCGGATCCTTCGCGGCGGTCGCCGGATATGTAGGGATGATTCCGCCCGGCGGCGACCCTGCCGCAGCCCGTCAGCGGTCATTCCGCGCCCATTGCGTCGGCTGCGCCGGACTGCTAGCCCATGGATCGTGCCTTTGCGCACCCCTTTTCGCCCTGCGGGACCGGACGCCCCATGCCCTCACGCCTCGAGCCGACGCCCCAGACCCGCGACGATGCCGGCAAGCTGCCGTTCCGGGATCTTCTGACCTTCGAGCGCACCCTGACCCGGCCCGTGACCCTGCTGATCTACTGGTCGGGTCTTGGCCTGATCGCCCTGATCGGCTTCGCCCTGATCGGCGTGGCGGTGGGCGTGGCCCTGCGCGGAGACGGCTGGGAAGCCCTGCTGGCGGTTCCGGCCTTCGTGTTCGGGGCCCTGCTGGTCACGGCGCTGGCGCTGCTGTGGCGCGGCGCATCGGAATTCTACGTCGCCGTGTTCCGCATCGCCGATGAACTGACGGCGGTGCGCCAGCGTCTGGACCAGCTGGCCGAGGCCCCTGCGCCGCCGGTGGCATCTCCGGTGGTCACGCCCGGCCCGGCTCAGGCGGAGCCACGGCCCCTGCGCAATCAGGCGCAGACGCCGTAGGCCCGGCGGGTCGCTTCGAGTCGGTCCAGCTTGGCGTTCAGCGGTGACCAGTCATCCCGCTCGGCGATGGCCGCCCACAGGGACTCGATCTCGTCATAGAGCAGTTCCTCGGGCTCGCTCCGGGCGAAGACCGGTGAGTCGAGCCGCGCCGGCCGGTCCGGCTCGAAGTCCAGCACGAGCGTGCGGAATTCCTTGAACGCCGCCTCCCGGTACAGGGCCCCGCGCGGCCCCTGCAGCGCCCGGTCCGCCGAGGCTGCCCCCCCGAACCAGTCATGGAAGAAGGGCTCCCAGCGCAGGGCCGCGCCCCCGGCCGCCAGGGCCCGGAAGGCGGCGCTGACCAGGGCCTGCTCGGCCGGCACGTCCGCGCCCCGCACCCCCAGACGCCGGACCATGGCCCGGCGCAGGGCCTCCCGATAGAGGTCCGGAAACCGCTCCAGCGCTGCGGCCAGCCCGGTCTCTTCCGAGATCAGCAACAGGCATCCCGCCAGCTGGCGGAGGTTCCAGTAGACCGCCTCCGGCTGACGACCGAAGGCATAGAGGCCGTTCTGGTCGAAATAGGCCGCCACGAAGGTCGGGTCGTTGAATGGCAGGAACCGATACGGCCCGTAGTCGAAGCTCTCGCCATTGATGTTCATGTTGTCGGTGTTCAACACCCCATGGACGAAGCCCGCCGCCATCCATCCGGCGACCAGGGTCGCGCTCTGCTCCACCACCCGGTTCATCAGCGCAGCCCCCGGATCCGGCGCGTCGACGAGGTCCGGCTGATAGACGGCCAGCACGTGCTCGGTCAGCTGTCCCACCAGATCGGCCCGGTCGTGGAACGCGT
>DAINBM010000240.1:0-1816 GCA_036732965.1 Caulobacteraceae bacterium
GGCCGGGGGCGACCTCGCGCACCGGGGCGCTGGTGGGAAGGGCGGGGGCATCGGCCATGGCGAAAGGTCTCCCGGCAGGCATGGCTACAGGAGGCCGTCATGGTCCGGTCACTGAACAGCACCCTTCCCCCCGGTGCAACCCGGGCCCCTGCGGCACCGCCCTTGCCATCCCTAGGGTCAAGGGGCTCAGATAGGCGCAACGCCGCGTCCGACGGCGGACCACGGGAGGCGCGCACATGACCGACACCGATCTCTTCAGCCCCTGCCGACTCAATGGCCTCGACCTGCAGAACCGCATCGTCCTGTCGCCGGTCACCCGCACCCGCGCCGACATGGCGGGCTGCGTCGGGCCCCTGCAGGCCGAATACTACGCCCAGCGCGCGTCTGCCGGCCTCCTGATCACCGAGGCCACGGCCGTGGCACCGGAAGGGCGCGGCGGCGGCTTCATCCCCGGCGTCTATGACGACGCCCACATCGCGGCCTGGAAGGGGGTCACCGATGCGGTCCACGCCCGGGGCAGCAGGATCTTCTGCCAGCTGTGGCACGCCGGGCGGCTGAGCCACTCCTCCCTCGACCCGCAGGGCCGGCCCCCCGTCGCGCCCTCGGTCTATCATCAGCAGGGTCAGGTCTTCACCGGCACCGGCTTCGCCCCCTTCGAGGCGGCCCGTGCCCTGTCCATCGAGGAGATCCGCGGCGTCACCGCCCAGTTCCGCCGGGGAGCGGAGCGCGCCCTGGCGGCCGGCTTCGACGGGGTGGAGCTCCACGCCGCCCACAGCTACCTCATCGACGCCTTCCTGCGGGACATGACCAACCGCAGCACGGACATCTATGGCGGCGCGATCGAGAACCGGGCCCGGCTGTTGGTCGAGGTGCTGCGGGAGCTGATCTCGGTCTGGGGTGCCGAACGGGTCATGGTGCGCCTCGCCCCCATCGGCCATGCCTACCAGGCCTGGGACTCCGATCCGGAACCCCTGTTCACCTACGTGGTGGAGCAGATGAACGGGCTCGGCGTCGGCTGGCTCGACCTGGTGGAGGGCGACACCGGCGTCTCCCGCACCGCAGAGCCCGGCTTCGACCTGCAGAAGCTGCGACGCCTGTTCCGGGGCGTGGTGATCGCCAACAACCTCTACACCCGGGACATGGCGCTGGCGGCGCGGCGGGACAACACCGCCGACATGATCGCCTTCGGCCGGGCCTTCATCGGCAATCCGGACCTGGTGGAGCGGCTGCGCCGCAACGCGCCCCTCGTGGACGCACCCCCCTCAACCTATTACGGCGGCGGGGCAAAGGGCTACACCGACTTCCCCACGCTGGACACCCCCGCCGCCTAGGGCGCAACACACACATCACAACGGGAGAGACGACCTCATGAAGCTCGATTCCAGCATTGCCGCCGTGGTCACCGGCGGAGCCTCCGGCCTCGGGGCCGCCACCGCCCGCCAACTGGCCGCCCACGGGGTGAAGGTCGCGATCTTCGACCTCAATGCGGATCTGGGCGAAGCCCTGGCGAATGAGATCGGCGGGGTCTACTGCGCCGTCAACGTCACCTCCTCCCCCGAAGTGGATGCCGCCTTCGCCAAGGCCCGCGCGGCCCATGGGCAGGAGCGCATCCTGGTCAACTGCGCCGGCGTCGGCGGCTCGGTGAAGACCGTGTCCCGGGACAAGCAGACCGGCGAGATCAAGGAATATCCGCTGGAGAACTTCGAGCGGATCATCCAGGTGAACCTGATCGGCACCTTCCGCTGCATCACCAAGAGCGCGGCGGGCATGCTGACCCTGCCGGTGCTGGAGGACGGGGAGCGCGGGGCCATCGTCA
>DAINBM010000240.1:1826-4784 GCA_036732965.1 Caulobacteraceae bacterium
CTCCGTCGCCGCAGAGGACGGCCAGATCGGTCAGGCCGCCTATACCGCCTCCAAGGCCGGGATCGTGGGCCTGACCCTCACCGTCGCCCGGGACCTGTCCAGCGAGGCGATCCGGGTGAACACCATCCTGCCAGGCATCTTCGACACCCCCCTGCTGCAGCGGGCGTCGGAGCAGGTGAAGGCCGGCCTCGCGGCCCAGGTGCCCCACCCCCGCCGCCTCGGCCAGCCCGACGAGTACGCCCAGCTGGCCCTCACCATGATCACCAACGGCTATTTCAACGGCGAGGACGTCCGCCTGGACGGCGCCATCCGCATGGCCCCCCGCTAGGAAAGGCAAACGACCATGACCGAAGCCTGGATCATCGACGCCTGCCGCACCCCCCGGGGGATCGGCAAGCATCCCAAGGGGGCCCTGTCCCAGCTGCACCCCCAGAACCTGGGCGCCGCAGTGCTGAAGGCACTGGCGGAGCGCAACCAGCTCAACACCGCCGAGGTGGACGACGTGATCTGGGGCACCAGTGCCCAGATCGGCAAGCAAGGGGGGGACCTCGGCCGCATGGCGGCGCTGACGGCGGGCTATGACGTCCGGTCCAGCGGCGTGACCATCGACCGCTTCTGCGGCTCGGGCATCTCCACGGTCAATTTCGCGGCCTCGACCATCATGTCCGGCATGTCCGACCTCGTGGTGGCGGGCGGGACGGAGATGATGTCCATGCCCAACCGCCGGGGCCCTGACGACGGCCCGCCGGTGATGGACCGGGGCAATCTGCGCCTTCGGGCCCTGCACCCCCAGACCAACCAGGGCATCTGCGCCGACGCCATCGCGACACTGGAGGGCATCAGCCGCGAGGCGACGGAGGACCTGGCCCTCTCCAGCCAGCAGCGGGCCGCCCACGCCATCGCCAACGGCCACTTTGCCCGCAGCCTCGTCCCGGTGTTCCACGAGGACGGCACCCTGGCCCTGGATGCGGAAGAGTTCCCCCGGCCCCAGACCACGCGGGAAGGCCTCGCGGCCCTCAAGCCCTCCTTCGAGGCGCTGGCGGACGTGGCCATCGACGACCAGGGCACCACCTTCCGCAGCCTGATCCTGCAGAAGTACCCGGACCTCGACATCAAGTTCATCCACCATGCGGGCAACTCCTCCGGCGTGGTGGACGGGGCAGCCGCGGTGCTGCTGGCCTCTCCCGACTATGCGAAGGCCCACGGGATGACGCCCCGGGCCCGGGTGGTGGCCATGGCCAACATGGGCGACGATCCGACCCTGATGCTGAATGCCCCCGTCCCCGCCGCCCGCAAGGTGCTGGCCAAGGCGGGCCTGACGCTCGCCGACATCGACCTGTTCGAGATCAACGAGGCCTTCGCCGTGGTGGCGGAGAAGTTCATCCGCGACCTGAAGCTCGACCGGGACCGGGTGAACGTGAACGGGGGGGCCATGGCGCTCGGCCACCCCATCGGCGCCACCGGGGCCATCCTCATCGGCACGATGCTGGACGAGCTGGAACGCCGGGACCTCAAGCGCGGCCTCGTCACCATGTGCGCCGGCGGCGGCATGGCCCCTGCCATCATCATCGAACGGATCTGACATGCATTTCGAACTGGCCGAAGAGCACCGGATGCTGCGCGATCTGGTGCAGAAGTTCGTGCGCAACGAACTGATGCCGCTTGAGACCGCGGTCATGGCCCGGGAGGCCGCCGGGCAAGGCGCCTACCTCTCCCCCGAGGAGCGGACCCGCCTGGACGCCGTCTCCAAGGACCTCGGCCTGTGGAGCCTCGACGCGCCGGAGGCCCAGGGCGGCATGGGCCTGCCCCATGTGGCCCTGGTGGCGGTGAACGAGGCCCTGGGCTCCACCGTGGCCACCTACACCCTGCCCCCGGACAGTCCGAACCTGCAGATGCTCGCGGCCACGGCCAGGGGGCGTCAGATCGACGACTACCTCGCCCCCTATGCCCGGGGGGAGACGGTCTCCGCCATCGGCATCAGCGAGCCGGGTGCGGGCGCGGACCCGGCGGGCATGCAGACCCGGGCCGTCCGGGACGGGGACGACTGGGTGATCAATGGCCGCAAGATCTGGATCACCCGGGCGGCGGAGGCGGACTTCACCATCCTGATGGCCCTCACCGACCCGGCGAAGAAGGCCCGGGGCGGCATGTCGGCCTTCCTGGTGGACCGGGACACGCCGGGCTTCAACGTGCTGCGCCGCATCCCCATGCTGGGGGGCGAGTTCACCTACGAGGTGGCGCTGGAGGACTGCCGCGTCCCCGGCTGGAAACTGCTGGGCGAGGAGGGACAGGGCTTCGGTCCCATGCAGATCCGCCTGGGCACCCGGCGCATGGAGATGGCCGCCTGGTGCATCGGCGCGGCCCAGCGGGCGCTGGACATGCTGACGGAGTACGCCCCCCAGCGCACCACCTTCGGCCAGCGCCTGTCCGAGCGCCAGTCCATCCAGTGGTGGGTCGCCGACGGGGCGACCAAGGTCCATGCCGCCCGGCTGATGGCCTATCACTGCGCCTGGAAGCTCGACCAGGGCCAGGACGTGCGGACCGAGATCTCCATGCTCAAGGTCTTCGCCACCGAGATGGCGCAGGAGATCATCGACCAGGCCATGCAGGGCTTCGGGGCCATGGGCATGACCAAGGAGATGCCCCTGAACATCCTGGCCGGCCGGGTGCGCAACATGCGCATCTATGACGGCCCCTCGGAGGTGCACCGGATGGTGGTGGCCCGCAACCTGATGGACACCCGCGGGGCCTCTGCCTAGGCCCCGCGGAAAAGAGGTGCACAATCGCGGTTGACCGACCGGTGGCGGTGCCCTAATAACCCGTCCTCTCGCGAAACGGCGGGGCTTTTCGAAGCCTCGTCCGCAGACCGGGCCCAGGTGGCGGAATTGGTAGACGCGCTGGCTTCAGGTGCCAGTGATCGAAAGGTCGTGGAGGTTCGAGTCCTCTCCTGGGCACCAT
>DAINBM010000241.1:0-4777 GCA_036732965.1 Caulobacteraceae bacterium
AGCCGAGGGCCGGATTGTCCTCCCGCTGCGCCTCCATATAGGGCAGCACCTTGTCGCCCCCGAGATCCAGGGTGCGGAAGATCACGGGCTTGCCCGCCGCCGCCTCCAGCACCTTTTCGTAGAGCGCGGTCTGGGCGTTCAGGCGGGGCAGCTCCTCGGCCACCATGAACTGGAACTCGGTGCGGAACAGGCCGATGCCCTCGGCCCCCGTCTCGGTCATGTTCTCGAGGTCCACCGCCAGCCCGGCGTTCATCATCAGGGTGATCTTGTGACCGTCCCGGGTGATGGCCGGGGTGTCCTTCAGCTTGGCGAACTCGGCCTTGCGCTGGGCGCGCAGGGCGGCCCGGGCCTCGAAGGCCTCGATGACGTCGGGCCGGGGCCGCAGGAAGGCCTCGCCCACCTCCGCATCGACGATGACGGCATCCCCCTGGGAGATCCGGTCGCGCAGACCCGCCAGCCGCCCCACGCACGGAATGCCCAGGGCCTTGGCCACGATGGAGGCATGGCTGGCGGCAGACCCCTCCTCCAGTAACAGGCCCCGGAGCTTCGTCCGGTCATATTCGAGCAGATCGGCGGGGCCGAGGTTCCGGGCGATCAGGATGGCATTGTCCGGCAGCTGCCGCTCCACCTGGGTCTCCCCCGACAGGTGGCGCAGCAGCCGGTCGGCCAGATCCTCGAGGTCATGCAGCCGTTCGCGCAGATAGGGGTCCCGGGCCTCCTTCAGCCTTGCCCGGTGCTCCCACCGGGCGCGCTCCACCGCGGCCTCGGCGGTGAGGCCCGAGCGCACGGCCTCCTCCAGCCCCCGGTTCCAGCCCCGGTCGTGAGCGAACAGGCGGTAGGTCTCGAGCACCTCATAGGGCACGCCCACCAGCCCCGACTGGCCTTCCAGCATCTCGTCGATCTGCCGGCGCAGGGCCTCCAGCGCCTGCTGCAGGCGGATCTCCTCCTGGGCCGGATCATCAGCCAGCAGCTGTTCCGGCGCGACCGGCGCCTCGTGCAGCACGGCCACCCCGAAGGCCAGCCCCTCGGCGAAGCGCACGCCCTTCAGCCGCTCGGGCTTGTGCGGTGCCAGCTCGACGTCCTTGAGCTCCTCCGGGTCCACCAGCTCGCCGGCGGCGACCATTTCGGACAGCACCATGGCGATGGTCTGCAGGTCCTCGACCTCGTCCTCGCCATAGACCCGGGCGGTCCGGTTCTGCACCACCAGCGCCCCGACGGAGCGGCCGCCCCGGAGCAGGGGCACGCCGAGGAAGGCATGGAACGGATCTTCCCCCGTCTCCGGTCGATAGGAGAAGGCGGGATGCAGCGGGGCTTCCGAAAGGTTCAGGGGACGGCCTGATCGGATGATCTCGCCCACGAGACCTTCCCCGGGCTTCATCCGGGTGACGTGAACGGCCCCGGGTGCCAGACCCTCGGTGGCGAACAGCTCCATGTCCCCGGTGGCGCGGCGCAGATAGATGGAGCACACCTCGGCCACCATGGAGGCGGCGATGATGCGGACCACCATGTCCAGGCGGCCCTGGGCGGGTCCCCCCCCGGCCATCACCTCCCGGATCTGACGCAACAGGCTGCGTGGGCCGCGTGCGGCCAGTATCCGCTCCATCCCTGTCCGCCTCCTGTCCCCGGGCGTCCTCCAGCGGACGCAGCTGATCTCACAGGATGGTCTGATACGTCGGTTCCGGACGAGACGTAAGGGGGGCGGTGCCGATGATCGCCGCCCGGCCGGTGCCGGATGGCCCGGATGGGGCGGATGGGGCGGATGGTCCGGGCGAACGATCGCGGATCGACGGCCCGTCCGGCATTGACACGGGCGCGGTTGCACGCCGTTCTGGGGCACCGTCGGAGGGGGCATCATGATCGTCGTACACCACCTGAACAATTCCAGGTCGCAGCGGATCGTCTGGCTGCTGGAGGAACTCGGCCTCGACTACGAGATCGTGCACCATGCGCGCGACGCCGTTACCCGCCTCGCCCCGCCGGAACTGCTGGAGGTGCATCCGCTGGGCAAGTCCCCGGTGATCGAGGACGGGGGCGTGGTGGTCGCCGAGTCCGGTGCCATCATCGAATATCTGATCGAGCGGCACGGAAACGGGGCCCTGGCCCCGGCCCGGACCTCGGCGGACTGGGTCGCCTATGTCCAGTGGCTGCACTATGCCGAGGGCTCGGCCATGCTGCCGCTGATGCTGGCCCTCTATGCCGGGCGTCTGGGCGATGCGGCCGCCCCCCTCTGGCCCCGCATCCAGGGCGAGATCACCGCCAATCTCAGCTATCTGAACACCGCCGTCACCGGACGCAGCTTCATTGTCGGCGACAGCCTGACCGGTGCGGACGTCCAGATCGGCTTCGTGCTGGAGGCCGCGGACGCCAACGGTGTGCTGGCCGCCTATCCGGAGGCTGCGCGCTACCTCGCCGCCCTGCAGGCCCGGCCGGCCTATCTGCGCAGCGTCCAGAAGGGCGGCCCCTATGACCTCGGCGGCAACCGCCGCTGACCGGGGCGCTTGCGCATCCCGGGAATGACGGCTCTACTGTCCCGAAGCAAATCAAGGACCTGACCCATGGCCGGACACGACGTGATCGCCGGATACAGCCTCGTCGCCCTGGTGACCCTGGCGGCGCTGATCCAGTACTTCCTCATGGCGCTGAACGTCGGCCGGGCCCGGCAGCGGCTGAACGTGCCGGCCCCCGCGACCCACGGCCATCCGGAGTTCGAGCGCTATTACCGGGTGCAGATGAACACCCTGGAATGGCTGGTGATCTTCCTGCCCTGCCTGTGGCTGGCCACCGTCCTCACCGCCGACTGGGGGATGCACGCGACCCTCGGCGTGGCGGCACTCGGAGGAGTCTGGATCATCGGCCGCTACCTCTACAGTGCCGCCTATGTGAAGGACCCGTCGACCCGCAGCCGGGGCTTCGGCATCCAGGCCCTGGCCACCCTGCTCCTGCTCCTGACCACCCTGGTCTCGGCCGTCATCAACCTTCTGCCCCAGTGATCGATTGAAGGCGCGCGGCGACGCGGCCCGACGGAATTGCCCGTGTCCCAGCTTCCAGTCGAACCCGCGCGGTTCCTCGTATTCCTCACGGTGATGGCGACCCTCGCCTCGGCGCCAGGCCCCGCGAACCTGTTCTCCATCGCCAATGGCATGCATCGCGGGCCCCGGGCCGTGATCCTGGGCGTGGTCGGCATGAATGCGGCGACCCTGGTCTGGTTCGTGGCAGCCGCCCTGGGTCTCGGGGCGCTGATGACCGCCCTGCCCCAGGTGTTCCATCTGCTGACCTATGCCGGCGCGCTCTACCTGGTCTGGCTCGGCGCCAAGGCGGTGCGGGCCGCCTTCAGCCGGAGCGAGATGGGCGGTGCCCTTGCCGCGCGGGACGGATCTCCCCTGCTGCAGGGCTTTTCGGTCCAGATCGCCAATCCCAAGGCCGTCCTGTTCTTTTCCGCCGTGCTGCCCCCCTTCCTCGACCTTCAGCGCCCCATGACGCCGCAGCTGGTCATGTTCGCCGCGGCTACCATCGGTCTCGACCTGATCACCATGACCACCTACGGCCTGGGCGGTGTGGCCCTGGCCACCCGCATGAATGCGCCGGGGTTTCGCCGGGGCTTCAACCTCTGTGTCGGGCTGATCCTGATGCTGGCGGCGATCCTGATCGTCACCCGGCACTGATCGGGCGAGCGGGACGCCGAAAACCCTGCTAGACTGGTGCCCACGACATCGGGCTGGGTGGGGCCGGACCCTTGGATGACATGACACAGAGTAGGAGTTGGATCGTGGCGAACACATTCACCCGTACGGTGATCGCGGCCCTGGCCTGCGGCACCCTCCTTGGCCTGACCGGATGCGAGACGGCCACGCCCTATCAGCCCCTCAACACGGCCCATGCGGCGGCAGGCGGCTACAGTGACCATCAGATCGAGGCCAACCGGTTCCAGGTCTCGTTCAGCGGCAACGCGGTCACCTCCCGCGAAACCGTGGAGCGCTACCTGCTGTACCGCTCGGCGGAGCTGACCCTGGCCCAGGGCTATGACTGGTTCGCGGCCGCGGGACGGAACACGGACAAGAAGACCCGGACCTTTGCCGAGCCGTCCGCCTTCGGCT
The DNA here is from genome assembly GCA_036732965.1 of Caulobacteraceae bacterium. GTDB lineage: Bacteria > Pseudomonadota > Alphaproteobacteria > Caulobacterales > Caulobacteraceae > CAIMFV01. The sequence goes on from DAINBM010000241.1 coordinate 4,095, forward strand.
GCGGCTACGGACCGGGCTGGTGCGGCGGCTTCTGGGGCCCGCGCTGGCGCTATTACCGTCACGGGGCCTGGGGGGCCTGGGATCCGTGGATGGGCCAGCCGCTGGATGTGATGGAGATCACCCAGTACACGGCCTCGGCGGAAATCGTCATGAACAAGGGGCCGAAGCCCGCCGGGGACCTGAACGCCTTCGACGCCCGGGAAGTGCTGCAGCACCTGGGGCAGGACCTCCACCGTCCGTCCATCTGAGTGCCCTGACCGCCGGAGCCGCTGACGCCCCATGGACAGTTTTCCCGCCTTCCTGCCCCTGGCGGGACGCCGTGTGGTGGTCATCGGCTCGGGTGAGGCGGCAGACGCCAAGGCCCGCCTGTTCGACGGGTCTCCGGCCACGCTGATCCGCCTTGCCGCGCCGGACGCGGACCAGCTGGCCACGGCGGACCTGGTGTTCATCGCCCTGCCCGACGGGCCGATGCTGGACGACGCCCTGGCTCAGGCCCGGGCTGGTCGGGCCCTGGTGAATGTCGTGGACCGGCCGGAGCTGTCGGCATTCACCACCCCCTCGATCGTCGACCGGGGACCCGTGGTCGCGGCCATCGGCACCAACGGTGCGGCCCCCATGCTGGCCACCCGCCTGCGCCAGCAGCTGGAGGCCCTGACCCCACCGAGACTGGGCGAGCTAGCCGC
>DAINBM010000242.1:0-4757 GCA_036732965.1 Caulobacteraceae bacterium
CACCGAACATGGCGTGGGCCGCAAGGACCCCGGCCACCGCACCGCCCCCCTGCACGATCACATAGAGCGCCGCCGGAAGCGGCCGGATCTCCCGCTTCAGCAGCACCGCAAGGGTCACGGCGGGATTGAAGTGGGCACCGGACACCGGCCCGAAGACGGTGATCAGCACGACCAGAGCAGCCCCGGTGGCGAGGGTATGGCCCAGCAGCGCCACCGCGACGTTCCCGCCTGCCAGCCGCTCCCCCATGATGCCGGAGCCGATCACCACGGACAGCAGCAGGGCCGTCCCCAGCCCTTCCGCCACCAACCGACGGGCGAGGCTGAAGCGGGCGGGCCGCGGCGGCGGATGGGGCGGGGAACCGGCGACGACCTCCATCATGCACCCTCCGGGAGGCGCTCGGCCTGGGTGCCCTCGGGCGCCGCCTGCTCGACCGCGCAGCCGGCAGCACGCGTGGCGAGGCGGACCAGCGGCCCGCAGACGTCAGGTGATCCGTTGCAGCAGTCCTCCATGAGAAAGGCCAGCAGGTCCCGCATCCGGCCGTAGCGGGCCGCGTAGTAGATGGCCCGTCCCTGCCGGTGTCCCACGATCAGCCCGGCATGGCTCAGCGCGGTCAGATGCGCCGAGACGGTACTCGCAGGCGCGGCCACGGCCTCGGCAATCTGCCCGGCCTTCACGCCGGCGGGGCCGGCCCGCACGAGCAGACGGAAGATGGCCAGCCGGGCCTCATGGGCCAGGACCGACAGCACAGGCACGGCGTCTGATATTTCCATTTTTCGATATTACCCGAAATATGGAATTCCAGAAGAGGATTCGGGGCGGGAACCACCGGTCACTTGCCGCAGGCCGGGTCTAGGAGAGGGTTTCCACAGTCCAGGTGGCACCGGTCACCTCGGCGCGACGCTCGATATGGGCCACGATCATGTCCAGCTCCCTCGGATCTGCCGTGGTCGGGATGATCGATGCCGCAAGCTCGACCGAGCTGTCGGACTCCGAGAGGGTGACGATCTCGCGGATCGGGTAGTGGTGCAGCTCGAGCTCGTCATAGAGCATGTCGCGGACCGCGGTCACATGGTCAGGACGGCAGACCACATGCACCTGATAATAGGCCTCGGTCTCTCCCGGCGTGATCGGCCGCCGGTTGACGAAGTCCACCAGGGGCCGGAGCAGGGTGTTTCCGGCCAGCACGAAGCCCGCGACCAGCACCGCCTCCCCGGCCTCCCCGGCACCGGCAAAGGCCCCGACGGCCGCCGAGGCCCAGAGGGTGGCGGCCGTGTTCAACCCCCGAACTTCCGTGCCGTCCTTCATGATCACCCCGGCACCCAGAAAACCGATGCCGGACACCACGTAGGAAATCACCCGCACCGACCCGTCCGCGGCCCCGACCCGGAACCCCAGATCGACGAAGGCCGCTGCGGCCACGGCGACCAGCACATTGGTGCGCAGACCGGCGCTTCTTTGCCGGAACTGGCGCTCGAGGCCGATCACACCGCCCAGGACGAAGGCGGTGCTGAGGGCGAGGGTGGTCCGGGCGAGGGGGGCGTTCAGCAGGTCGTTCAGCGTCATCCATCCATCCCTGCACGACATTGCCGCCGATCAGGGGCTGATTTCCGCCTCCTTGGCAAGGTCCCCGCCCGTTTGCGACACGGCGCGGCCGATCCCCGTCGCCGCTGGATCCGGATGCCGAATTTGGCCCGCGGCCCCACTCCCCCCGCGACGGGCTGCGATTTTCGGTGATATCAGATGACGAAGACGGCCTCGAGGACCTGACCCATGATGCACCGATCCCTTCACAACCTCGCCTTGTCCGCCGCTCTGGGCGTGACCCTCCTGCTGGCTGGACCGGCGCGGGCCGGCGCGGCGGGCCCCGCGGATCTGGTGCTCACGAACGGCAGGATCACCACCGAGGACGCGACCCGTCCCGCGGCGGAGGCCCTAGCCGTGACCGGAGGCAAGCTGGTCTATGTGGGAGATGCCGCGGGAGTCCGGGCCTATATCGGGCCGCGCACCCGGGTGGAGGATGCCGGCGGACGGCGGGTCCTGCCCGGTCTGGTGGACGCCCACATCCACCCCATCGGCATCGCCGAACTGCCCAGCTGCAGCCTGGACAGCCGGGCCGTGTCCCTGGCCGAGCTGCCCCCCTTCATCAAGGCCTGCATCCAGCGCCTGGACATCAAGCCCGGCCAGTGGGTGAGCGTGGAGCAATGGAACTTCACCGCCGGCAATGAACCCAGCCCGGGCCTGCCCAACCTGCGGGCGGCGCTGGACCTGGCCAGTCGCGACCATCCCGTCGCGCTTCTGGGAAATGACGGCCATCACGGAGCGTTCAACAGCCGCGCCCTGGCCATGGCCCGCACCGAACAGGGGGCGGTGGTCGGCTATTCCCGGACCACCCTCGCGAGGGAGTTCGCGGGCTTCCGGACCCAGATCGGCGTGGATGCCGTGGGCGAGCCCAACGGCACGGCCAACGAGGAGGCGCGCAACGCCATGGGTGCGCCGGACATGCTGCTGGTCGGGCTGCACGAACTGATGAAGGCCCCGGCCCTCGTGCCCCAGCGTCTGAACAGCCTCGGCATCACCGCCGTGCAGGACGCCTTCGTCGTGCCGGAGACCCTGCCCTATTACGACCTCCTCCGGGACCGGGGACTGCTGAGCTTCCGGGTCAATCTGATGCAGCTCTACAATCCCGAGGACTTCCGCAACGGTGCCGGCGCGATCGACTATGCCGCCGTGATTGCCAAGGCCGACGCGGTGCGCCGACGGTATGCCGGGACCGACCTGATCCGCGCCGACGCCATCAAGATCTTCGCCGACGGCGTGCTGGAGGGGAACCCCTATGCCAATCCCCCCACCCTGCCCGACAGCCCGAGCCTGAAGCCGTATCTGCAGCCGATCTTCGGCCCCGGGGCCGACGGCAAGCTGGAGGTGAAGGGCTATGTGGATACCGCCTCCCCCCTGTGCCAGGCGGTCCGGGCGCATCCGGAGGCCTATGTGGACGCCGGCGCCGTGGCGGCCTTCACCGCGGCCCACGGCCATCATCCGGGCCAGTGCGCCATCTCGTCCGGCAAGCTGCAGCATGAGCGGCAGGTGATCCTGGACTATGCCCGCGCCGCCCATCTGGCCGGTTTCACCCTGCACATCCACGCCATCGGCGATGCGGCGGTGCGGACCGCGGTGGACGCCATCGAGGGCGCGCGTGCAGCCGACGGCAATGCCGGTCGTCCCGACACCCTCACCCACCTCCAGGTGGTGGCCCCGGAGGATGTGGCGCGGATCGGCCGGGATCATCTCTATCTGACCTATACCTACAGCTGGGCCAATGCCGATCCGGACTACGACATCACGGTCGTGCCGTTCCTCGAGCGGATCAGCGGCCGCAGCCACCAGGCCTTCCACAATCCGGACAGCTACTACGAGCGGCAGTTCTACCCCGTGCGACAGACGAAGGCTGCCGGGGCCATCCTCGCCGCCGGGTCCGACGCGCCGGTGAACACCCGCGACCCGCAGCCCTTCGTGAACATCCAGTTCGCCGTCACCCGGGCCCTGCCGGGCCTGCCCCCCGCCAACCCGGCGGAGCGGATCAGCCTGGCCGAGGCGGTGGAGGCCTATACCCTCAACGGGGCCCGGGCCATGGGGCGCGGGGCGGAGTTCGGCTCGCTCGCCGTGGGCAAGTCCGCGGACTTCATCGTGCTGGACCGGGACATCTTCGCCCTGGCCGATGCCGGCCGGACCGAGGAGATCGGCGCGACACGGGTGCTGCAGACCTGGTTCCGGGGCCAGCCGGTCTATCTCGCCCCCAAGGGGTCGGCAAAGCCCTGACGGTATCCCGCCCCGGGCGCTCAGCTCCGGGAGTTCAGCTCCGGGGGCTCAGCCGCGGGCGCCCATCATCTGCCGCACCGTGGTCAGGATCGCGGCCAGGATGGTCCGGCTCCGGTCCGGTCCCGCCGGATCATCTGCTGCCGGGACCGGATCGCTCACGAGGCTCAGCGGGATCCCGTCCCGCGCGCCCAGGCGACGCAGATCCGCCTCGCCTGCCTCCAGATCCTCCGATCGGCAGGCGATGACGAAGAAGTTGAAGCCGCGGGTCTCGGCGTCCAGCACGTGGCCGTCGCTGAACAGGTTGTCGATGTGCAGCACGTTCTCGACCCCGAACCGCGCCTCCACGTCCCGCAGGAACGCCCGGATCCGGCGGGGGCGGGTGGCGGCCCCATCCGTCCCGGCGATCAGCAGCGGCTGATCCCGGCGGCGCTCCAGAAAGGCGGAATAGGCCGGTGCCCCCCGCACGGCGTTCAGGTGAATGCCCGCATAGATCTTCGCGATCGAGAAATAGGCGAGGGCGAACAGGATGGTGGTGGAGATGTCCACCAGCCAGGTCGTGTAGCTGGCGAAGTAGACCGTCACGACGATGAAGCCGGACTGCAGCACCACGAAGACGGTGTTGATCAGCGTCGCGCTGACCCGGGCGATGAAGGCGGCGGCAAGGGCGAACAGCACCAGTACCGACAGGCCCGCCGTGGCCCAGGCCGGGGTCGGCCGCAGCGCCGTCCCGTGCCGCATGTCGTCGATGGCGGTGGCGAGGATGGTGTTGTCGTCGGTGATGGCCCGGGCTGCGGTCCCGCGCACCGCGCCGATGCCCGCGGCGGAGGCCCCCAGAATGATCGTCTTGCCCCGGAACCGGGCCAGAGCCGTCGGATCCCCGGACTCGAGGGTCCCGAGCACGTCGGAGAACGAGACCCGCGCATAGTCGCCCCGCTTGTTC
>DAINBM010000243.1:0-4746 GCA_036732965.1 Caulobacteraceae bacterium
CCCCGGGCTGCGGAAGCCTTGTCGCTCGCCCCGGCGGCCCTGTCCCATGGCGGTCGAAGCGCAAGGTGAACAGAAGATAACGACGGATCCCAGCCTCTGTTCAGCTGCCGGGGCCCAGGGTGGCCTCATCGGACACACGGCGCGGCGGTCGCGCCCTCCGGCCCGAAGATGGGAGACTGAACATGAACCTCTTCAAGAGCTTGATGCTGGTGGCCGCCACTGCCGCCCTCACCGTGCCCGCCATCGCCTCCGCGGAGGACTGGGGCCACCGGGACGGGGTCTATCGGGATGGGGGCCGCGACGGATACCATCCGGCCTATGGCGACCGCGACGGATACCGGGGCGATCCCGGGCGGGGCGACGGATATCGCCGGGTGGACTACCGCCGCGCCGACTGGGAGTATTTTCACCGGCCCTACTGGGCCCGGGGTTGGGACCGTGACCGGTGGGAGCACCACCGCCACGACCGGGACCGCTTCGAGCACCGCTGGTAGGCGCTGACGGCTTTCCGTGCCCGGCGGTCCCCGGTGTCGGGCTCAGGAAAAGAAGCCCCCTTCCGCTCCGGCGGGAGGGGGCTTCGGCATGCTTGGGGGGGGCGTCCTTCGAGACGGGCCGTTCCGGCCCTCCTCAGGATGACGCACGTTGCAGATGACCTGTCACGGTCTGGGCTCGACCATCGCCCCTGCGTCAGGGTGAGGAGGCCCGAAGGGCTGTCTCGAACCACGCAGCGTGCTTTGACGCGTCCTTCGCGCCCAGCAGCGGCTATTCCGTCAGGGCCGGCTCGCCCGACTCGGCATCGTCGGACGATCCTTCGCCATGGGCCCCGGAGGTGCCGGCATCGATCTGGAAGTCGATCTTGCCGTCCTTCAGCCCGACGATCACGTGGCCGCCGCGGACCAGCTTGCCGAACAGGATCTCGTCGGCCAGGGGCTTCTTGATGTGCTCCTGGATGACCCGGGCCAGCGGGCGGGCCCCGAACAGCTCGTCATAGCCGTTCTTGGCCAGCCAGTCGGCGGCATCCTCGCTCAGTTCGATGGTCACGTGCCGGTCGGCCAGCTGGGCCTCGAGCTGCATGACGAACTTCTGCACCACGTTGCGGATCACTTCCGGCGGCAGGGGCTTGAAGGTGATCACCGCATCGAGGCGGTTGCGGAACTCCGGGGTGAACAGGCGGTTGATCGCCGCCTCGTCCGCATCGGTGACCCGGCCGCGACCGAAGCCGATACCCGCCTTGTTGTTGTCCGAGGCCCCGGCATTGGTGGTCATGATCAGCACCACATTGCGGAAGTCGACCTTCTTGCCGTTGGAGTCCGTCAGGGTCCCGTGGTCCATCACCTGCAGCAGGATGTTGTAGACGTCCTGGTGGGCCTTCTCGATCTCGTCGAGCAGGACCACGGCGTGCTTGTGCTGGTCCACCGCATCCGTCAGCTGGCCGCCCTGGTCGTGACCCACATAGCCCGGAGGGGCCCCGATCAGTCGGCTGACCGTGTGCCGCTCCATGTACTCGCTCATGTCGAAGCGCAGGAGCTCGATCCCCAGGGTCAGGGCCAGCTGGCGCGCCACCTCGGTCTTGCCGACGCCGGTGGGGCCGGAGAACAGGTAGGAGCCGATGGGCTTCTGCGTGTCCCGCAGACCCGCGCGGCTCATCTTCATGGCGGCGGACAGCTGGATGATCGCATCGTCCTGGCCATAGACCGCGCGCTTCAGATCGCTCTCGAGGCTGCGCAGCGCCTCCACGTCGGACTTGGAGACCGACTTGGTGGGAATGCGGGCCATCTTGGCCACCACGGCCTCGATGTCCTTCACGCCGATGGTCTTCTTGCGCTTGCCCTCGGGGATCAGCATCTGCGAGGCACCGGCCTCGTCGAGGATGTCGATGGCCTTGTCCGGCAGCTTGCGGTCGGTGATGTACTTCACCGACAGTTCCACCGCCGCCTTCACCGCATCGTTGGTGTAGCGCAGCTTGTGGAACTCCTCGTAATAGACCTTGAGGCCCTTCAGGATCTTGATGGCATCATCCACCGACGGCTCGGTCACGTCGATCTTCTGGAAGCGACGGACCAGCGCCCGGTCCTTCTCGAAGTGCTGGCGGAACTCCTTGTAGGTGGTGGAGCCCATGCACTTCAGGGTGCCGGACGCCAGCGCCGGCTTCAGCAGGTTGGAGGCATCCATCGCCCCGCCGGAGGTGGCACCGGCACCGATCACCGTGTGGATCTCGTCGATGAACAGCACCGCATTGGGGTGGCTCTCGAGTTCCTTCACCACCTGCTTCACCCGCTCCTCGAAGTCGCCGCGATAGCGGGTGCCCGCCAGCAGCGACCCCATGTCGAGGGAGAAGATGGTGGCCCCGGACAGCACCTCGGGGACCTCGCCATTGACGATCTTGCGGGCCAGGCCCTCGGCGATGGCCGTCTTGCCGACGCCCGGATCCCCCACCAGCAGGGGGTTGTTCTTGGTGCGGCGGCACAGGATCTGGATGCAGCGCTCCACCTCGGCATGACGGCCGATCAGGGGGTCGACCTTGCCCTGCCGCGCCTTCTCGTTGAGGTTCACGCAATAGGTGTCCAGGGCCTCCCCGGACTTGGCGGCGGGCTTGTCCTCGGTCTCGTTCTCCGAGGCCTGGGAGGAGCCGCGCACGGTGCGGGGCTCGCTCGCCCCCGCCTTCTTGGCGATGCCGTGGGCGATGAAGTTCACCGCATCATAGCGGGTCATGTCCTGCTCCTGCAGGAAGAAGGCCGCATGGCTCTCCCGCTCGGAGAAGACGGCGACCAGCACATTGGCCCCGGTCACGTCGTCGCGACCCGAAGACTGCACATGGATCACCGCCCGCTGGATCACCCGCTGGAAGCCCGCCGTGGGCTTGGCATCCTCGCCGGTGTCCATGACCAGGGACTTCAGCTCGGTGTCCAGATAGTTGACCAGGTTCTTCTTCAGAAGCTCGAGGTCCACATTGCAGGCCCGCATGACCGCCGCGCCCTCGGCGTCATCGGTCAGCGAGAGCAGCAGATGCTCGAGGGTGGCATATTCATGCTTTCGCTGGTTGGCGTAAGCGACGGCCCGGTGAAGGGTCTCTTCCAGGTTACGCGAGAAGGACGGCACGTCGGACCTCTCAATCTTTTTCCATGGTGCACTGGAGGGGATGCTGATGCCTGCGGGCCGCATCGACCACCTGTGCCACCTTTGTTTCGGCGACTTCGTAAGTATAGATTCCACACACCCCAACACCGTGTTGGTGAACGTGCAACATTATCCGCGTCGCCTCATCCCGGGTCTTGTTGAAGAAACGCTCCAGAACGTAAACAACGAATTCCATAGGCGTGTAGTCATCATTCAGAATCAGAACGCGATACAAGGAGGTCTTCTGAAGCTTGGGCTTGACCTGCGTAACGACCGCAGACCCCACCCCATTTCCTTGATCACCTTGCTTGCGCTCGGTCATCAAACCCTTCTCCGTATCACTGCGAACGACGCCGACCTGTCGATTAGATAAGCCGGGACGGTGTTTTGGGAAGCCCTTGTTTTTCTGTCGGGACGATTAGAGGCCCCGAAGGTTGAGATCGCTGTGGACAGGGGGTCAACCGCCCCGGAACCCACCCGCCGAGGCTCGCACGGAACGCCGGTGCCGTCAGTCTGCGCCGGACCATTCGACGAAGGCACCGTGCGGATGGACACGGGCGAGGCGCCTCTGCCCGCCATTTGGCCAAAGTCGCAGGGTCACCGCCATCAGGGCGTCTCCGGGCACCATCTCCATGCTCAGCCACGCCAGCGGCGCGTCGGGCGTCGCCTGCGCGGCCATGGCTGTCATGTGCGCCTCGATCCGGGCCTGGGTCGCCGCGGGCATGTATTGCCACATCACCGAATGATAGAGCACCGTCGCCACTCCGGGCTCGGGCCGGACGTGGGCCTCCACCCAGTCCGCCGCGTCCGCCGCCACGAGGTCGAGGCCTGTCTCCCGCGCCAGGGCAATGGCCGCGTCGATGCGGGCCAGCCGGGCCCGCTGATCGGCCCAGACATAGGCCCGCAGCCGCCGGGCCGGCTCCGGATCGCGGATATCCACCGGGGCGATGTCGCAGCCCCGGCACGCCACCACCTCCACGGGCCCGAGCGGCGGCAGCGAGCCGGTCCAGGGACCGGTGATCTGCACGGCACTGTCCGGATCGCCCCACTGCCCCGCCTCGCCCAGCGTGTAGTGGTACAGCGGCCAGTTCAGGTTCAGACCGGCGCTGGCCCCGATCTCCAGACAGCGCAGCGGCAGCCCCGTCTCGGCTGCCACGGTGGTGAAGCCGCCGAGAAGGCAAAGGGTCCGCTGCACCTCGTTGGTCTGGGGCGGCGAGGTGATGAAGGCCGAGAGCTCCGCCTGCCGCGCCCGGGCGAGCGGCAGGAGCACGGCCGCCAGGGCGGCGGGATCGGCCTCTTCCACCTGGGGCGGATAGATCGCGGCCAGGGCGGGTGCCTCGCCCCCCAACGCCATGGCATGGGCCCAGCCCAGGGGTCGGATGGGCGTCGCCGCATCGATCTGCCCCTGCAGGTCGAGATCGGCGAAGGGGGCCATCACCTCCGCAAACACGCCTCCCGCCTGCAGGTCCGCGAGCATCACCTCCAGCACCGTGGCGGAAAACGGCGAGCCCAGGTTCCGGCAGGCCCGGGCCTGACCGAAGAAGATGCTCTCGAGGGGCGTGCGGGGCTCGGTCATGGGCGGAGCATGCACCACCGCCGCGGGCGTTCAAGATTGATTGTGCGGGTCAA
>DAINBM010000244.1:0-4664 GCA_036732965.1 Caulobacteraceae bacterium
GATTCACCCAGCTCGTCTACCCACAATCCCCGTTAACCTGAGTTCCAAGCCGTGGCCCGGACCGCCTTGCGCGGCAGGGGGGCTTGTGCGCCCCGCGGGGCGGCGCATCATGCCGGGCGGGTGCGAAGGGCCCAGTGACTGACCGGAGGCAGCCCATGACGACCGACGTTTCCGAACGGATCGCGGCGGCCTATCGCTGGCATCGACGACTGGGAAACACCGGGATCGACGGGCCGGGCTGCCATCTGGTCGTCAATCCGGCCTTTCCCCAGGTGTGGGATGCCAACCACGCGGACGCGGTGACCGCCACCACCACGGCCGAGATCGACGGGCTTCTGGCCGCCATGGATCTTCACCTGGCCCATACCCCCTGGCGGGTGGCGCATACGGACGGCTTCACCCCGGACGCCTTCCTCGCCCGGCTGGCGCTGGACGGCTTCGAGGCGCGCCCGCAGACCATCCAGATGGCGCTGCAGGGCCCGCTCACCCACCGGGGCTGTGCCATCGACCTGCGGCCGGTGGAGACCGACGCGGACTGGGCGAGCCTGCACCCGCTGGTGGTGGCCGATGTGGCCGAGGGGCGGACGACCGGGGATCTGTCCCTGTCCGCCGCCTTCGCCGCGGAGATGCTGGCGACCCGCCGGGCCAAGGCCCCGCACTGCCGCTATCATCTGGTGTGGCGGGAGGGCCGCGCCGTGGCCTATGGCGCCCTGGCGGCCGCGCCGGACGGGGTGGGCCTGATCGAGGACCTGTATACAAGCCCGTCGGTGCGCCGTCTGGGGATCGCCACGGCGGTCATCGCGGCCCTTGTCGACCGGTTGCGGGATGCGGGATGCGACACCGTGTTCCTGGGCGCGCTGGCCACGGAGACGCCGAAGCACCTCTATGCCCGGCTGGGCTTTCGCCCGGTGGGACTGGCCACGACCTGGGTCCGTGAGGTGGTCGAGGCCCCCTGACCGGGCCTTGCCGCCCGTCGGTGGCCTGGGCTATTTCTTCATGGCCGGCTTGGACCGGGAGGCGGAGCGCGCGGCGGCATTGCGTTCGGCGCTGCGCCGGTCGCCCCGGGCCCCCGACCAGGTGTCGCCGCGGGCGGCGGCCTTGCGGCTGGCCACCAGGGCGGCGAGTTTCTGCTGCGGGGTCAGGTCGTCCTGCGGGGTAGGGTCATCCGTCATGCCCCCTTGATAGCACGGTTTGCTCGCCCCCGGGGGGCTAATCTGCGGCGGTGGGCCCCATCAGAGGCGCAGGGACCCGTCGCAGATCTGGCGGAACAGGTCCGCGTCCAGGGGGCGGAAGGTGCCGCCGGCCTCGCGGACGAACAGGGGTTCGTTGATCCGGTCCGGATCGAATCCCTCCGCCACCAGGTCCACCTTGCGGTACTTGAAGGTGCCGGTGATCTCGATCTCCCGCTGCAGGCGCAGGAAGACCGGGCGGGCATAGGCGGGCAGGTGGCTTTCGCTCACCGTCTGCAGGGCCGCGATGTCGAAGACGTCATTGACCACGAGGGTCGCCATGCCGGCCCGTCCGTCGGTGCCCGGGACGGCGACCCCATAGACATTGGCCTCCACCACCCCGGGGGCGGCGGACAGGGCGGCGGCCACCTCGCCGGTGGAGACATTCTCCCCCTTCCAGCGGAAGGTGTCGCCGATCCGGTCGACGAAGTAGAAATAGCCCTCCGAATCCTGGCGCATCAGGTCGCCGGTGCGGAACCAGGCATCGTCCTGCACGAAGACGTTGCGCAGCACCTTCTTCTCGGTGGCCTGCTTGTCCGCATAGCCGGAGAAGTTGGACCGGGCGTCGGTGCCGATGGCCCCGATGGCCTCGCCCACCTCTCCGGCCCGGGCCTCGACGCAGAAGCCGTGGGCATTGCGCACCGGCATCTCGCTCTCCACGTCGAACTGCACCAGCTTCACGTTGAACTGGCGGCGCAGATAGGACGGGATCCGGCCGATGGCACCGGGCTTTCCGTCATAGTTGAACATGGACACGTTGCCCTCGGTGGCCCCGTAGAACTCCAGGATGTCGGGGATGTCGAAGCGGGACAGCATCCGCTCCCACACCTCCTGGCGCAGGCCGTTGCCGAAGGCCAGCCGCAGGCTGTGGGTCTTTTCCTCCATCCGCGCCGGCTGGTTCACCAGATAGCGGCACAGCTCGCCGATATAGACGAACATGGTGGCGCGGCTGGTGCTGATGTCCTCCCAGAACTGGGTGGCGGAGAACCTGCGCTTCAGGATCACCGCGCCGCCGTTCAGCAGTGCCGCCCCCAGCGCGCAGAGACCGCCGGTGGCGTGATAGAGGGGCAGGGGCACATAGATCCGGTCCGTCGCCCGGGCCCCCGTCGCCCCGGCAAAGCCCCGCATGTAGAGCTGGGCGCGCATGTGGGTGATCTTGGCCGCCTTGGGCAGGCCGGTGGTGCCCGAGGTGAAGATGTAGAGGGCCGTGTCCTTGGCGGTGAGGCCGAAGCGCGCCGTGGCCCGGGTCGGCCGCAGGGTGGAGCAGCCCTTCAGGGCCCGGTCGAAGTCCCGGTCTCCCCGGCTGGACACCGCCCCCACCCCCGGCGCGCCGCCCAGCACCCACTCGGTCATGTTGCGGGTCAGGTCCCCCCGCACCGCCTCGAAGGCCGAGGCGGTCTCCATGTCGCAGATCAGGTGGGCGGCGCCGGAGATGTTCAGGCAGTGGGCGAGGGCCGGTCCCGCGATCTGGTTGTTGATCAGGGCCGAGGCCACGCCGACCTTGGACAGGCCGAACCAGACGGCCAGGTATTCGATGCGGTTGGGCATGAACAGGGCCACCGTGTCGCCCCGCTTGATCCCCCGGCTGGTGGCCCAGTGGGCGAAGCGGTTGGCCATGGCGTCCAGCTGCGCATAGGTCACCGACCGGCCCTCGAACTCGAAGGCGGTGTTCTGGGCGTAGCGGTCGACGGCGGCTTCCAGATCGTCGCAGATCAGCTGCTCGGACTCCGCCGAGACCGACCGCACCCGGGAGAGGGTGCGGACAAGACCGGTAAGGAACTTCAGCTCACGGGAGAGTTTGACCATGATGCTTGCCGACATGTCCTGACGTCTGGGATGCGCCCGAGGCGCGGCTGTCCGGGCGGAGACCCTGGTGCCTTTTGGGCGGGGCATCGCCCGGGGTCAAGCGGTGGGGCGGTAAAGGGTCTGCACAAAGGATGAAGCCCCGGACCAGGGCGGTCCGGGGCTTCGGTAGTTCAACTGACGACAAGGCGTCAGGCGGGACTTAGAAGTCCATGTCGCCCATGCCGCCCATGCCGCCCGGCATGCCGCCGCCGCCGGCCGGAGCCGCCTTCTTCGGCGCCTCGACAATGGCTGCTTCGGTGGTGATCAGCAGGCTGGCGACCGAGGCCGCGTCCTGCAGCGCCGTGCGGACGACCTTGGCCGGGTCGATGACGCCGTCCTTGACCATGTCCACATACAGTTCCGTCTGGGCGTTGAAGCCGAAGGTGGCGTCCTTGTGGTCCAGAACCTTGCCGACCACGATGGAGCCTTCCACGCCGGCATTCTCAGCGATCTGACGGATCGGGGCCTGCAGGGCGCGACGAACGATGGCGATGCCGGCGTTCTGGTCGTCATTGTCGCCCTTCAGGTCGGCGAGGGCCAGCGAGGCCTTCAGCAGGGCCACGCCGCCGCCGGGGACGATGCCTTCTTCCACGGCCGCGCGGGTCGCGTTCAGGGCGTCGTCGACGCGGTCCTTCTTTTCCTTCACTTCCACTTCGGTGGACCCGCCGACGCGGATGACCGCAACGCCGCCGGCCAGCTTGGCCAGACGTTCCTGCAGCTTTTCCTTGTCGTAGTCCGAGGTGGTTTCCTCGATCTGGCGCTTGATCTGGGCGATGCGGGCCTCGATCGTCTCACGCTCGCCAATGCCGTCCACGATGGTGGTGTCGTCCTTGGTGATGGAGACCTTCTTGGCCTTGCCGAGCATGTCGAGGGTGACGTTCTCGAGCTTGATGCCCAGGTCTTCGGAGATCACCTGACCGCCGGTCAGGATAGCGATGTCTTCCAGCATGGCCTTGCGGCGATCGCCGAAGCCCGGTGCCTTCACCGCCGCGACGCGCAGGCCGCCGCGGAGCTTGTTGACCACCAGGGTGGCCAGCGCTTCGCCTTCCACGTCCTCGGCGATGATCACCAGGGGACGGCCGTTCTGCACGACGGCTTCCAGGATCGGCAGCAGGGGCTGCAGGCTGGACACCTTCTTCTCGAACAGCAGGATCAGGGGCTCTTCGAGCACCACTTCCATCTTGTCGGCGTTGGTGATGAAGTACGGCGACAGATAGCCGCGGTCGAACTGCATGCCTTCGACGACGTCGAGTTCGGTCTCGAGGCTCTTGGCCTCTTCCACCGTGATCACGCCTTCATTGCCGACCTTGGCCATCGCCTTGGCGATCATGTCGCCGATCTCGGCGTCGCCATTGGCGGAGATGGTGCCGACCTGGGCGATCTCGGAGTTGTCCGAGACCTTCTTGGAGGTCGACTTGATGTGCTCGACGGCCACCAGGACGGCCTTGTCGATGCCGCGCTTCAGGTCCATCGGGTTGCGGCCGGAGGCCACCGACTTCAGACCCTCGACGACGATGGACTGGGCCAGCACCGTGGCGGTGGTGGTGCCGTCACCGGCCTTGTCGTTGGTCTTGGAGGCGACTTCGCGGA
>DAINBM010000245.1:0-4656 GCA_036732965.1 Caulobacteraceae bacterium
CTTCCATGTTGCCCGTGTCCGGGGCGGAGCAGTTCATGGTCTCCGACGCCAGCGGATACTTGCCCAGCTCCACCGCAATATAGGCGTAGTCGAGGTTGGACAGCCCCTCCCCCGTCTCCGCGTCCGGCAGGAAGAAGTTCCAAAGGCCCTCGGCCTTGGCCTTGTTCTTGGCGACCTC
This sequence comes from Caulobacteraceae bacterium, assembly GCA_036732965.1. Classification (GTDB taxonomy): domain Bacteria; phylum Pseudomonadota; class Alphaproteobacteria; order Caulobacterales; family Caulobacteraceae; genus CAIMFV01. The sequence goes on from DAINBM010000245.1 coordinate 179, forward strand.
CAGCACCTCGAGCTGTCCCGGCGCGAAGGTCCAGGGGTCATGGGGAACCTCGCCCAGACGCTCGTATTCCGCGCTCATCGGGGCCACGGTTTCCTGGATGAAGCGCTTCACATGTTCGTAGAGCGGCATGGCCCTGGCGCTCATGCGCAGGTCGTTAAGGTCATCCGTCGGCGAGAAGCCGAAGCTGGTGTGGGTCGGGGCAGCGGAGCCGTCAGCCATGGTCGTCGTTCCCTCATCAAGGGCCCGGCGCAACCCCGGGCGGTCGCGGGCCGACAGGGCCCGTCATCATGCAGGTCGCGACCCTAACACGTGACGTGCGGGGAAGAGCAATGCGCCACGGACGGATCTGACGGCGCGGCGACGACGATCCGTCCGCGGGCGGTGTCGGAGTGCAGTTCCCCCATGAAGCGATAGAGGCCGGGTGTCAGGGGCGGCAGGGTGAACCGCACATCCCCCTGCGGCGTGACGTCCTGTTCCACGCCGAGGTCCTCGCTGTCGAACTCCTCGAGGGCGCTGTCGCGGTTGCGCAGATGGATCTCCACCGGAACCCCGGGGGGGACGGTGACCTCGTCCGGGGTGAAGCGGTGGCCCTGCAGGACCAGTTCCACCCTCAGGGGCGGCAGCGGCGCGGCGGCGAGGGCGAGGGCGAGAAGGACGGCGGACATGAGACAACTCCGGTTGCAGCCTGGCCGCAGTAGCGCAATTGCAAATCATTCGCAATGTTATTGACAATCATTCGCAACAAGACTTGAACCATGGTCCCTCTTGAACGGAGTTCCCATGTCGCGTCGCATCCCCGCCCCCCTCCGCCTCGGCCTGCGGGTCGCTGCCGCCGTCGCCGGTCTGTCCGCCACCGCCGCCGCCGCCGATCCCCGCCTCGATGAGGTGGTCTACAGCCCCTATGTGGAGGCCCGCACCCTGGAGCTGGAGGTCCGCGGGGCGCACCAGAACGGCGGGTCCTTGCGGGGGGCCAACACCGTGGTGACGGAGGTGGAGTACGGGGTGAACGACCGCCTGAGCCTGGCCCTCGTGCTCACCGACGAGACGCCCGCGAACGACACCGGCCGCTTGACCGGCGTCGGGCTGGAGGGGATCGCCTATCTGGGCCGCATTCCAGGCATCGGCGTCGATGCGGGCCTCTATCTGGAATACACCGCTGGCCAGAACGGGGAGACCGACAGGGGCGAGGCCAAGCTGCTGCTGGCCAAGACAGAGGGACGCTTCCAGGGGCTCCTGAACCTCATCGCAGAACGGCCGTTCCACGCCCCGCGAGGGGAGGGTTACGCCACCTACGGCTATGCCGCCTCAGCCACCTGGCGCACGGTGGGACGACTGCGGCTCGGGGTGGAGGCCTTCGGCGACCTCGGGGATGACCACGGAGTGCTGGCCCGCCGCCAGGGGGCCTATCTCGGCCCGCAGCTCAAGTGGGGAGGGCGGCCCAGGGGGTTCCCCGTCTCCGTCGTGGTGGATGCCGGCTGGCTGGCGGCGGTGGGGCCGAGCCGCCAGGAGGGCCGCACCCAGACCCGCCTCGGCGTGGAACTGGAGCGACACTTCTGAGGCGGCGGTCCCGGCCGGGTCAGTGGGGCCGGTTGCGCAGGTCCCAGACATAGGCGACGAGGTCATCCACCTCCGCCGGAGACAGCTGCGCACCGCCCATGGCCGGCATCGGGGCCCGGTATTGTCTGGGATTGGCGATCCCTTGCGTGATCACGGTCCGGATCGACTCCGGGGAGCCGTCTCCCCACAGGGGCTGGGCCGCGGCCAGGTTCGGGCCCAGCGGCGTGCCCAGGGCATCGGTCCCGTGACAGGCGCTGCAGGTGCTCGTCTGGTAGAGCCGCTGGCCACGGGCCACCGGCCCGGCCATGGTGCCGGGCGTGACCGGCACGGCGGCCGGGGCGACCATCGGTGCCGGAGCGGCCGCGGCGGCGGTGGCCATCGCGCCCATCCGACCGGCGGCAGGGGGGCCACGGTAGGTCACCCGCCAGATCCGACCCTTCACGTCGTCGGAGATGAACAGGGCCCCGTCCGGCGCCACGGCCAGGCCCATGGGCCGGTGCGTCGCATGGCCCGGATCCTTCGCGCCGCCGGTGAAGTCATCGGCGAAGATCACATAGGATCCGGCCGCCTTGCCGTCCGCGAGGGGCTGGAACACCACATTATAGCCGTCCTGCGGGGCCGGGGCCCGGTTCCAGGAGCCATGGAAGGCGATGAAGGCCCCGCCCCGGAAGCCGTCCGGGAAGCTCTTGCCGGTATAGATGGCCAGGGCGTTGGGGGCCCAGTGAGCCGGGAAGGCCGCCACCGGGGGCCGTTTGCCGGCACAGACGCCCACGGCCTTGCCCCCGTCCCCGCCATATTCCGGCGCCAGCACCAGCTTGTCCTGGACGCTGTCGAAATAGCAGGTGGGCCAGCCGTAATCGGCGCCCGCCTGCAACAGCACCAGTTCCTCCGCCGGGAGCTCGGTGGCCCGGGCCGCATCCGGATAGAGGGCGGGCCAGTTCTGCAGCAGCTGGTCGCGGCCATGCTGGGTGGCATAGAGGCGTCCGGCGGCATCGAAGCCGAGCCCCTCCCCGTTGCGCAGGCCCGTGGCGTAACGCTCCCGCGGCGAGAAGGTCTGGCCGAGCTTTCCGGCGTCATAGCGCCAGATCCCGGCCCGGGTCTCCAGTTCCACGCAGGGGGTGGCACCGGGAACCCCGGCCTGCCGGTTTCTCGGCTGGCAGCTGTTGGTGGCCGAGCCCATGTCGACGAACAGCGCCCCCGTCGGACTGATGACGAAGGGGTGCATGGGGTGGTCGCCCCCAAGCGGCATGCCGGACAGCACGGTCTGCGGCTTGCCCCGGGGCACCAGCGACCCGGGGGTCAGGGCATAGCGGACGATGCGGTCGTTCACCTCGGCATAGAGATGGCCGCGCCAGACGGCGATGCCGGTGCCGCCCTTCGCACCCTCGGCGGCGGTCTCGCCGAAGCGGACGACCTGGTCGGCCACGCCGGTTCCATGGCTGTCCTTGAGGGCCACCAGGAATCCGTCGGCGGGGACCTTGCCCCCCGGATAGTAGGGGCCGCTCCAGATATTGGCATAGACGACACCGTTCGGCCCGACGGCGATGTGCCGCACATGGCCGAGGTCATCGGCGAACACGGTGGCGCAGAAGCCCGGCGGCAGGGAGATGCCGCCATTGTCCCCGGGACACATGCCACCGGTGGATCCGACGATGCCCAGGCCCGCCGCACCCGCCGGGCGGGACGGCGGCGGCGCGGGTGCCGCGCCCATCTGCAGCAGGGAGGCCGCGGCCACGGCCAGGCTCAGGATCTTCGAGGTCATGCAGATGTCCCGCTCTGATGCCGGGACCGGGTCACCGGACCATCCCGCCGGGGCAACCTAGACCGGTTTCGCCCCGGAGCAAGCGCGCTGACCCGCAGACCGTCCGGAGGTCAGCCGGTGCCGGCCCCCGCGGCCGTGGGCGCAAAGACCTCCCGGGCGACGTCCCTGACCACACCCCGGAACCAGCCCAGCAGCGGATCCGCGGCACGGATCGCCGTCCAGATCAGCGTCAGGTCGTAGGTCATCCGGCCGAAGGGGGGCTCGCGCAGCTCGAGCCCGAAGGTCTCCGCATGGCGCGCCGCCACCGTGCGGGACAGGGTGGTCACAAGGTCGCTGGCCCCCACCACGGCGAGCGCGCTGGCAAAGCTGGGGGACACATAGGCCACCCGCCGCTGCACGCCGATGGCGGCCAGCCGGGCATCGATGTCCGACGGCTCGTCCCCGAACAGGGACACGGACGCATGATCGAAGCGGCCGTAGTCCGCAGGCGTCCAGTCCCGCGCGGCCCCGGGGTGATCGCGGCGGAACACCAGGGCCAGTTCATCCCGGGCCAGGGTCTCGCTCTCCGCACCCGGTGGCAGGGGTGTGCCCGCCACGGCGAAGGCGAGGTCCACCCGTCCGGACCGCATCCTTTCCGCCAGATCCGGGCCATATCCCTCGAGGCGAAGGCGCAGCCCCGGTGCCGCCCGCCCCAGCCGCGCCATCACGCCGGGCAGGATCAGCAGACCCTGGGCGTCGCTGGCGGCGAGGCAGACGGTTCGCTGGGCCTGGACCGGGTCGAAATCCCGCCGGGACAGCAGGGCCCGCAGATCGGCCATGGCCTCCGCCAGGGGACCGGCAAGAGCCCGGGCCACCGGCGTGGGGACAAGTGCCCCCCCGTCCCGCACCAGCAACGGGTCGCCCAGCAGGTGCCGCAGTCGCGCCAGCGCCCGGCTCATGGCCGGCTGGCTCAGTCCCGCCTCGCGTGCGGCCTGGGTGACATTGCGCCGCCGCAGCAGGGCCTCCAGCAGGGGCAGCAGGTTGAGGTCCACACCCGACAAATTCACTTCACGCATGGTTTTCATATAAAACATGCATTTTGGATATGTCGATAGCCGATCTAGATGTCGTTTCCAAGAAGGTTGTTCACACGTTGCCAGGGTGTGAGGCCGGCGATGCC
>DAINBM010000246.1:0-4652 GCA_036732965.1 Caulobacteraceae bacterium
GTCCCAGGCCATGACCCTGGAGCCGGGAGACCTGATCTTCACCGGCACCCCCGGCGGGGTCGGGGCGGCCATGAGCCCCCGGCAGTTCCTCAAGCCCGGCGACGTGGTCCGGTGCGAGGTCGAGGGCCTCGGCCATATCGAGAACCCCTTCGTGGCCGAGGCGTGAGCCATGGCCGAGGCCTTTGACGTCATCATCGCCGGCGCCGGACCCACCGGGGCGGTGCTGGCCGTCCTGCTGGGCCAGTCCGGCCTGCGGGTCCTGCTGACGGACCGTGCGGCGGAGATCTATCCCCTGCCCCGGGCCGCGCACATCGACCACGAGACCCTGCGGATCTTCCAGCAGGCGGGGGTGGCCGATGCCATCATGGCCACCTCCCGCCCGGCGGAGCAGTACGACTTCCTCACCGCCGACCGGCAGGTGCTCATGCGGTTCCTCAGCCGGGGTTCCCCCTCCGGCTGGCCCGCCAGCAACATGATCCACCAGCCCTCGGTGGAGGCGGCCCTGCGCCAGCGGATCGCGGCCCTGGACCCGGTCGACCTGCGCGTCAGCTGGGAGCTGCTGGACTATCAGGAGACCGCCACGGGGGTGGAGGCACGGTTCCGGACGCCACAGGGCGAGACCGCGATCACCGCCCCGTATCTGGTGGGCTGTGATGGCGCCACCTCCCGGGTACGCACGCTCGGCGGCATCGCTCTGGAGGACCTCGCGTTCGACGAGCCCTGGCTGGTGATCGACACCCTGGTCCACGATCCGGCCCGTCTGCCGGACATCAACCTGCAGATCTGCGACCCGGCCCGTCCCACCACCTGCGTCCTGATGGGAGCCGGCCGGCACCGCTGGGAGTTCATGCTGAAGCCGGGCGAGACCGCGGAGACGGCCCTGGACGACGGGTTCATCGCCGCCCTTCTCGCCCCCTGGAAGGTGGACGGCGCGGTCACCCTCGAACGCAAGGCGGTCTACCGGTTCCATGCCCTGGTGGCCCAGGCCTGGCGGCGCGGGCCGGTCTTCCTCGCCGGGGATGCCGCCCACCAGATGCCGCCGTTTGCCGGGCAGGGGATGTGCTCGGGGGTGCGCGACGCCGCCAACCTTGCCTGGAAGCTGGCCGCCGTCCTGCGCGACGGGGCCGCCGACCGCCTGCTGGATACCTACGAGACCGAGCGGCGGCCGCACGTGAAGGCGATCATCGACCTCGCCCTGATGATGGGCCGCACGGTCTGCATCCTCGATCCCGAGGCCGCCGCGCAGCGGGACGCGGCCCTGCTGGCCCAGCGTGCCGCGGCCCCGCCGGACGTGCCCGGACAGGGCATGGCCTTCCCGCCCATCGGCGGTCCGGGCGTGCTGGAGGGCAGCCCCGGCGCGGGAGAGCCGTTCCCGCAACCCTGGCACGGGCCGCAGCGGTTCGACGACGTGGTGGGCGACGGGGCCTGGCTGATCACGACCGAAGCGGCGCCCGCCGCGCCGGGCCTCCGGACCCTCGCCCTCGATGATGCCGCCCTTGGCGGTTTTGCCGCCCCGCTGGAGGCCTGGCTGGCCCGGCGCGGGGCCGCGGCGGTTCTGGTCCGGCCCGACCGCCAGGTCTTCGGCACCGGCGCGCCGGGGGATCTGGCCGCGGCCTGGCACCGGGCGCTGCACTAGGCGGGGCCCGCTGCCGGCCCGGGGGTGTCCCCGGGGGCATTCCGCGCGCAGACCAGGCTGGTGGGGCAGCACGAAGGTGGGCGGCATCGTCTTTGCCGATGTCAGCCACATCAGCCAGAAGACCCCCGGCGCTGTGGCGGCAACGGCCACCGCCGCCGCCTCCAACGGCTATCCGGCGGTCAATGGCAACAGCATCGACATCAAGCGCGGCTACCTGATCTTCGACCACGCTTTCGACACGACCTACTCGGCCAACATCACGACCGACCTGATCTATGACGGCACCGCCCGCTCGACCCAGCTGTTCCTGAAGAAGGCCTATCTGCAGGCGAAGTATGCCGATGCCCTGGTGATCCGTGCGGGCGACACGGAACTGCCCTGGGTGCCGTTCGCCGAGGGGGTCGAGGGCTATCGCTTCGTCGAGAACACCCTGATCGACCGGATCAAGTACGGCACCACCAACGGTGCCGCGGCCCCGGCGACCCTGACCCCCTACCTGGCGTCGGTGGGGGCGACCAAGCTGTCCTATCTGGTGACGCCCAACACCGCCCCGGCCGGCAGCGGGATCATCGGCGGACTTGCGGGCCAGACCGGGACCTATGACGAACTGGGGATCTTCACCCAGTACCGGTTCTAGTCCGGGGGACAGGATCGCCCCGTCAGTCGTCGGCCCAGCTCAGCGTGGCCTGCATGCCGACAGCCCCGTCCCCGTTGGCGGTGAACAGGTCGAGCCCGCCGTCCGGGCGGGGGGCCCCATGGACGCCGATCGTGTCGAAATCGAACAGGGGGCGGACGCCGCGGAAGCTGAAGCGGGCGGGCCGGCGATCCGGATGGCGGCGCTGGGCGGCATCTAACATCAGCAGGGCCTGGGCCGGACCGTGCACCACCAGGCCGGGATAGTGCTCCACCTCCATGGCATAGGTCCGGTCGTAGTGGATCCTGTGGCCATTGAAGGTCAGGGCGGAGATGCGGAACAGGAAGACCGGATCGGCCCGGACCGGTTCGGACCAGGCACAGACCGGCAGCGGGGTGGGGGCCGGGGGCTGCCACACGGCCGGGATCTGCATGAAGACGATGTCCTGCTCCTCCACCATCACCAGGTGATCGGCCGTGCTCACCTCGTGCCGGACGGTGACGAAGACCAGCGGGCCCGCGCTGCCGCTCTTCCCGGTGATCTGCTGCAGGGTCGAGGTGCGGCGGATCGCGTCCCCCACCCCCAGGGGGCCGTGGATCGTGCAGCGGCTGCCGGCCCACATGCGCCGGGGCAGGTCGATGGGGGGCAGGAAGCCGCCCCGCCGGGGGTGACCGTCCTCGCCGATCTCGCCCATCGGAGCCAGGGGGAGGAAGTAGAGCCAGCTCCACAGGGCCGGGCAGGGGGTGCCCGGGGGCAGGTCCGGCGGGCTGCGGCCGAAGGTCGCCTCCAGGGCCTGGATGGGGGTGGGGGACAGGGTGTCGACCCGGGTTTCGGTCCGGCCGATCCAGTCGGCCCAGTCGGTCTGGTGCATCAGGGCTCCTCGGTATCCCGGCGACGGGCGGGTCCGGCAGGGTTCCGATGGACCCCCGCGTCGGCCGGGTGTCAAGCCGGACGGGCCGCACGACCCGTCATACAGTTGAGCTAGGATCGGCACGGGTCCGATGGAGTTGCCCCGATGTCTCACACCCCCGATCGCCGCCATGTCGTGCTTGGCCTGACCAGTGCCGCAGCCCTCGGGACCGGATCGGCCACCGCCGCGCCGACCGATCCTGCCGGGCCCCTGACCTTCCTCGTGGTGGGGGACTGGGGTCGCCGCGGGACGGATCACCAGCGGGACGTGGCGGACGCCATGGAGCGGGCGGCGGCGGATCTGGGCAGCCGGTGCGTCCTGTCCGTGGGGGACAACTTCTATCCCGACGGGGTGGCGAATGTCTCCGATCCCAACTGGAAGCTGAGCTACGAGGACGTCTATACCGGGGCCCACCTGCAGACGCCCTGGTATGTGGCCCTCGGCAATCACGACTATCACGGGGAGCCGCAGGCCCAGCTGGACTATGCGAAGACCAGCCCCCGCTGGCGGATGCCGTCCCGCTACTACAAGGTGTCCGGCGCGGCCCTCGGAATGCCGGCGGTGGACCTGTTCTGCATCGACACCACGCCGATGCTGGACGCGTTCACCGAGCGCAGCGTGCGCCATTCCGGACTGCCGGTGGACCGGCAGGACACGGCCGAGCAGCTCGCCTGGCTCGATCGGTCGCTCGCCGCCTCCGAAGCCCGGTGGAAGCTGGTGTTTGGGCATCACACGATCCGCTCCGGCGGCGGCACCCATGGGGACACACCGGAGATCGTGGCCAGGGTCCTGCCGATCCTGCAGCGGCGGGGTGTCGCCGCCTATATCTGCGGCCACGACCATGATCTGCAGCACATCCGCCGGGACGGTCTGGACTACATCCTCACCGGGGCCGGGTCGCAGGTGCGCCCGGTGCATGCCGTGGAGGGGACCCGGTTCTGCGCCGCGGTCTCGGGCTTCACGGCGGTGCAGGTGCGGCCGGAGACCCTGAGCTTCGAATTCCGTGATTACACGGGCGCGCGCCTCTACGGGGCCTCGCTCACCCGGTCCTGAACCGGACCCAGGTCAGCGCCAGGGTCCGTCCGGGCCGTCGGTCTTCGCACCGTCCAGACCCCGGGCGAAGGCATGGCCCGCATGGACGGCGGCGGCGACGGTGCCGGGGGCGAGGCTGTCCCCGATCCGGTCCACCCTTGCCACGCCGTGATCGGCCCATTCGTCCCGACGCGCCGCAAGCGCGCGCCACAGATCATCCACCGGCTGCCGCGCGGTGACGGGCACCAGCGTGTCGCAGGCGATCTCGCGCGTCTGTCCGGTATAGACGCATGCGAGGGTCAGGCTGTCCGCCGTGCGGTCGACCAGACGGGCGGAGAGCACCAGCTGCACGCCGAGCCCGGCCAGGCGGCTGTGGATCCGTGCCTGCTCGAGGGTGTTGACCGTCCAGGCGGCCACCAGGGGGGCCGGCGTCACATAGG
>DAINBM010000247.1:0-4651 GCA_036732965.1 Caulobacteraceae bacterium
GATCGACGGCCGCACCTCCGCCCACGACCTGCGGCTGGAGAAGATGCTGAACCCCCGGGGCGGTTATATGGGCCAGCTGGCCCAGCAGCGCCCGGCCTTTGCCGATCCGGAAAGGTTGCAGTTCGTGGGGCTGGAAAGCCTTGGCGGCCCCATTCCGGAAGGCGCCATGCTGGTGGAGCGGCCCGGCTTTGCCGTGCAGGGCCATGTGACGGCGGCGGGTCTGCGGGTGCTGGAGCCGGGCTTCATTGGCCTGGCGCTGCTCAAGGGCGGCCGTGCCCGGCTGGGAGAGGACCTCCTTGCCTGGTCCCCCACGCGCACCGCCAGCGCCCGGGTCCGGGTGAGCGAGCCGGTGTTCCATGACCCGGCGGGAGACCGTTATCGTGACTGACGTCCTGACTGTTTCGCCCCCGCAGCCCACCCGCCTCGTGCGGGTCGAGGCCTTTGCCCTGACCCCGGCCTTCGCCGAGGCCTTTCTGGCCGCCGTGGGTGCGCCGGTCCCGGCGGTGGGTCGTGTGACCGAGGGACCCGGCGGCCCGGTGATCTGGGCCGAGCCGACGGTGGTGCTGGCATCGGGCGAGGCGGCGGTCCTCGCCGCGGCCCTCGCCGATGTGGCAGCGGTGTCCGACGTGTCCGGTGCCTGGCGGCGGATCGATCTTGGCGGCGACGGCTGGCGCGCGCGCCTGATGATCGACGGCGTGTTCGATGCGGAGAACCCGGCCTTCGCAACCGGCTGCGTGGCGGCCACCGTGCTGCATCATGCGCCGGTGATGCTGTGCCCCACGGGGGATGCTTCGGCATCGGTCTATGTGGCCCCGAGCTTTGCCGGCGACCTGCACGCGGCCCTGTCGCGCTAGATCCGGTAGCGGGTGTGGCGGTGTCGGCCCCTCAGGCCGCCCGATCCAGGCCGTGTCCCTCCGGCCCCTGCTCGCGCCGCCACAGGAGCACGGTGGCGGCCAGGGCCACCAGGCTGATCAGGCCGAACATCAGCATCATCGGCTGGTAGCCCTGCGGATGCCGGGCGCCAGCATGGAAGGCGTCGTTCAGCCAGCCAGCCGCCAGGTTGCAGCCGCCGATGCCGAGGTTCTGCAGGACATTGATCAGGCCGAAGGCCGTCCCCAGGCGCTTCGGGGCCACCAGCAGGGAGGTGGAGGGCCAGATCACCGCCGGGATCACCGAGAAGCTCACTCCCATGAGGGCGGTGGAGATCCACAGCGGCGCCTCCTTGGCCCCCAGCAGCAGGAAGGTCACCGGCACCAGGGCCGCGCCCACCACCAGCAGCAGCGACCTGCGGCCGAACCGGTCGGCAAAGGCCCCGCAGAAGGGAGTTGCGAAGATGGCGGCGAAGAACACCATGCTGTTCACCTGCCCGGCGGCCGGCAGGCTGAGCCCCTTCACGTCCTGGAAATAGGCGATGGCGAAGGTGGAGCGGAACGGAAAGAACACCGAGGCGAAGAGGACATTGAGGGTGAAGATGTACCAGAAGGACAGGTCGAACTGACCGAGGTCCCGTAGCCGGAAGGCCTCGGGATTGTGCGTCGCGGCCGGTCCCTGGCTCTGGTCCCGGCGCAGGTCGAGGATGAGGTAGAGGGTCGCCGCCACCAGGCTGATCCCGGTCAGACCCGCCGCCAGCCAGAGCGGTGGCTGCCAGCCCCCCGCATAGACGGGACCGGCCCAGCTGGGGGAGATGTCGGCGGTATAGGAGCCGACCCGCGCCAGGCTGAAGAACAGGGACATGGCCAGCGCCATGCCGCCGCTGGCGAACCACTGGGAGATCCCGGCCAGCAGGGCGATCAGCAGGGTCTCCTCCCCGACACCGAACAGCAGCCGTCCGGTCACCATCACGCCGAAGGGCTTGGCCACGGCAGTCAGGATGGCCCCCACCGTGCACAGGGCCGCCGAGGCGAAGCTGGCCTTGGCCGCGCCGAAGCGGTCGATCAGTACCCCGCCGACCAGGGCGAGCACGACATTGGGCAGGCTGGCGACGGCGTTCAGCAACCCGATCTGCGACTGGCTGAACCCCGCCTGGGACCGCAGCATGTCCGCCACCGGCGCAATGGCGTCATAGGCGTAGTAGTTGCCGGCGATGGAGACCGCGAGCAGGGCCAGGACCGGCCATTTCAGGTTCGAAGCGGTCATGGGTGGAGATGTCCTCGGATCTGCGTGGGTCGAGACGTGCCTGTCCCGCGCGCCTCACCATGACGCATGTTGTAGCTCACAATCCCTTGTCATCCTGAGGCGGGCGAAGCCCCTCTCGAACGACGCAGGGCCTCAATGGATCCGCGCCCCCTGGCGCTTCAGTTCGGCCTGGACGGCGGCGATGTCGATCTCGGCAAAGCCCTTGCCGGTCTTCACCGACACGGCCGCCGCCGCGCCGGCCCCCTGGCCGCTGACGGCGCAGCACATCATGTTGCGCACCGCCGCATGGCTCGTCCGGTCACCGCCGATGCTGCGCCCGGCCACCAGCAGGTTGTCGACCCCGGTGGGCAGCAGCGAGCGATAGGGCACATGGAAGTACCGGCCGGTGGTCGGCAGGATCAGGATGCCGTAGCCGTCGATGAATTCGGGGAAGATGCCGATGGAGTCGTCAAAGCGCGCCTGTTCCCGCACGTCGTCGCCGGTCATGTTGTACACCGCCTCGATCTTGCGGGTGTCGCGCACGCCCAGAGTCATGCCGAAGTTGCGCAGCTTGGCGGTCTCGCAGCCGGGCAGGAAGCGCTTCAGGGCCTCGATGGCATAGATGGCCTGACGACGCCCCTCCATCTCCGCGAAGGTGAGATCATCGGGGTCGGTGCCGTCGCAGGCGGGAAGCGCGATCAGGTTCAGATAGGTCAGGTCGCCCTGGTCCGACACCGCGCCCCAGGTCCCGGCAATGGTGGCGAGGTTCGGCGGCAGCAGGCCGGCATCCAGGGCCTGCTTGAAGGGCTTGCGCAGGAAGGGGCTGAACAGGTCGTCCTCCTTGCCGGAGGTCTCGATGTCCCATTCCCCGTTGCCGCCCCAGTCCTTGTAGGTCTGGGGATCGGCCTTCACATGGTCGATGAAGCGCTGCTTGTTGACCCCGCTCATGGAGAACATCACCGAGGTGGCCATCATGTCCTCCTTCGGCGACTTGTGGGTCGGCGCGCCGGAGCGGAAGGCGATGTCGGCATCGCCGGTGGCGTCGATGACCCGCTTGGCCAGGATCGCCTCGCGTCCCGCCTTGCTCTCGACGATCACCCCGCGAAGGGTCCGGCCCTCCAGGATCGGGGCCACGCACAGCCGGTGCAGCATGACCTGCACCCCGGCCTCCTGGGCCATGACGTCGGCCACGTGCTTGAACATTTCGGCGTCCAGGGCGTGGCTGAGGGACTGGGGTTCGGGCATGGCGGCACCCATGGTCTTGGCCCGGGTTTCAAATTCCGGGCCGATGCCTTCGGAGTCCACGGTCTTTTCGTGCCGGTACCAGGCAAAGCCCTCGACGCCCACCTGGGTGATGTTGCCGCCGAGGCAGCCATAGCGCTCCACCAGTACCGTCTTCACCCCGGCCCTCGCCGCGGCGATGGCGGCGGCCAGCCCGCCGGGGCCGGAGCCCACCACAAGCACGTCGGTCTCGACGATGACGTCGATGGCGCGGGCCGGTTCAAGGATCTGCGTCATCGGTCAGGTCGTCCCCAAGCAGGTCTGGAAATCAGGCGCCCAGCGCGGTGGCGTGGTGGGCGATATGGTCGGCCATGAAGGTCTGGATGAAGTAGTAGCCATGGTCATAGCCGTCGTGGCGGCGCAGGGTCAGGGACCGCCCCGACGTCGTCGCCGCCCGCTCCAGGGCCTCGGGGCGCAGCTGCTCGGCGAGGAAATTGTCCGCCAGACCCTGGTCCACCAGGATTGCCGGCCCCTGTGCGGGGGCCCGTGCCAGCAGTTCCGAGGCGTCATGAGCCCGCCAGTCGGCTTCGGTACCCCCCAGATAGCGGCTGAACGCCTTCTTGCCCCAGGGCACATCCACCGGATGGGCGATGGGGGCGAAGGCGGACAGGCTGCGATAGAGGTCCGGCCGCTTCAGTCCCAGGGTCAGGGCCCCGTGTCCGCCCATGGAATGGCCGAACAGACCGTGCCGGGCCAGATCCACGGGGAAGTTGGCCTCCAGCACCGCCGGGAGCTCTTCCGTCACATAGCGTTCCATCTGGAAGTTGCGGGCATAGGGCGCCTCGGTGGCGTTGATGTAGAAGCCCGCCCCCTGGCCGAAGTCGTACTCGTCCGTGGCGTCCGGCACGTCCACGCCCCGGGGGCTGGTGTCCGGGGCGATCAGCACCAGGCCCGCGTCTGCCGCGGCCTTGAAGGCCCCGGCCTTGGTCATGAAGGTCTCGGGCGTGCAGGTCAGGCCCGCCAGATAGGTCAGGACCGGCCGCCGCCCGTCCGTGGCCGCAGAGTCCGGCACGAAGCTCGCAAAGGTCATGGAGCAGGCCGTGGCCGCCGAGGCATGACGCCAGTAGGCCACGGTGCCGCCGAAGCAGCGATGCTCCGACACCCGCTCGAGGGTGAGGGGAGAGGTCATCAGAAGGTGACCACGGTACGGATGCTCTCGCCGTGGTGCATCAGGTCGAAGGCCTTGTTGATGTCGGCGATGGGCAGGATGTGGGTGACCAGATCGTCGATGTTGATCTTGCCGTCCATGTACCAG
>DAINBM010000248.1:0-655 GCA_036732965.1 Caulobacteraceae bacterium
ACTGGATGCACAACGGCTTCCTGACCATGGACGCCGAGAAGATGTCCAAGAGCCTCGGCAATGTGAAGCTGATCCACGACCTGATCGAGGACGTGCCGGGGGAGGCCCTGCGCTGGGCCCTCCTGTCGGCCCATTACCGGGCGCCCCTGGACTGGACCGGGGACCTGATCGCCCAGTCCAAGAAGTCCCTCGACCGACTCTATGGGGTGCTGCAGCGGGCGGGAACGCCGGATGCGTCGGACCCGTCCGATGTGCCGCAGGCGGTGATGGATGCCCTGCTGGACGACCTTGCCACCCCCCGGGCCCTGGCGGAGCTGTTCGCGCTGGCCAAGGCGGTGGAGACCGCGCCCAACAAGGGCGCCCGGGCCGTGGCCCGGGGCCAGCTGCTGGCTGCCGGAAAGCTCATGGGCTTCCTGCAGCAGGATCCGTTCCGCTGGTTCGAGGGTCAGGTGGACGATGCCACCCGCGCGGCCATCGAGGCCCTGATCGCCGAGCGGGCCGTGGCCCGGGCCAACAAGGACTGGCCCGAGGCGGACCGCATCCGCGAGGCGCTGACGGCGCTGAATGTGGAGGTGCTCGACGCCGCCGGCGGACAGGCCACCTGGCGGCTGCGGGGGGACTGACCCCCCGCTGCCGGTCTCGTCAGGGACCGGGA
>DAINBM010000248.1:755-4635 GCA_036732965.1 Caulobacteraceae bacterium
AGCTTGCCAGCCGGTCTCGTCAGGGACCGGGAAGCTTGCCAGCCGGTCTCGTCAGGGACCGGGAAGCTTGCCAGCCGGTCTCGTCAGAGACCGGGAAGCTTGAACGTCAGACCGTCCGGCGCACGCTTGATCAGGATCGGCTTGTCGCCCACCGCGGCCTTGATGCGGGCCTCTTCGTCCCCGGCATTCAGCGGGCTGGAGGCCTCGATGGCCGCCTCGCGCGCACCGGCGCGGGCGATGGCGTCGGGGGCGGGCTTCTTCCAGAACATCACCTTGTCGGCAAAGCTCTTGTCCTTGTGCGCCACTTCGCCGAACTCGTCGTCCACCACATAGCGGATCAGCGGGTCGGCCTTGCCCACGCCGGCGCGACCGGTGAGCAGCTTCTCGCCCTCCGACCGCTGGATCGCCGCCTGCTGCCCCAGCACGGCCTGACGGGCGGCGCTTTCCGGCTGCAGTTCCTGGGGGCGGGGCTCGCCCGGCGTCGGCGGACGCAGGGCGTATTCCGGCGGCAGGGTCAGGGGGGCCTTGGCCACCACCCGGAACTCGTCCGGCGTGACCTTGCCGAAACCGAGGCTCTCGCCGCCGCCGCACGCGGTCAGGGCGAGGCCGGCAAGCCCGAGGGCCCCCGCCGTCAGGACCGGTCGCACGGTCTTCGGGTCAAAACGCATGGGCGAAACTCCTCGGCCGGGCCGATTGATCTGGTGGCACAGGACTAGCGCATAAACCCTGTCCGCGCCAAGCCAAACCGATAGGACGGGGCTGCGCCTTTTTTGGGGCAGGCTGCAACAGCCCGTCTCGAAAGCCGCAGGACCTAGGCCGGCTCCGGCTGGGCCCCCAGCATGTCGACGGCGAGGCAGGCGATCCCCAGATCGATGGCGATGTCGGCGACATTGAACACCCAGGGGAAGTAGAGGCCCGAGAAGTCGAAGAAGTCGGCCACCGCCCCGAGCAGGACCCGGTCGATCAGGTTGTTGCCGATGGCGCCGCCCAGGATCAGGCCGAGCCCCACGGCCAGCAGATTGCGCTCGGCCGTCCGGGCCACATTAGCAAGCACCAGCACCACGCCGGTGGCCACGGCCACCAGGGCCCAGCGCCCCACCTCTCCGGAATTGCGGAAGGCCCCGAAGGTCACCCCGTGATTCCAGACCATGGTCAGGTTGAAGACCGGCGGGGCCACCGGAACCTGCAGCCGCTCCGGCAGATGCACCACGTGCACGATCAGCCATTTGCTCAGCTGGTCCGCCGCCGCCACGCCCGCCGCCACGGCAAAGGCCAGCCGACCCATGGGCGAGACGCGGAGGTCCCGGGGCAGCAGGGCCCGGACAGGTTGCGGCAGAAAGCTCATCTAAAGGCCCGCATCGATGTGGGTGACGGCATCGTCGCAACGTTCGCACAGCATCTTCGGCGGCGCCACCTCCGGCAGCACCTTCCAGCACCGCTCGCACTTGTGGCCCGGCGCGCGAAGCACCGACACCGCAGCTTCCCCGCCGGTGAGGGTGGCCGCGCTGGTGCGGAACACGTCCTGCGGCACGACGCCGGCAAAGGCGGCCAGGGCCTCGGCGGCCACCGTCACCTCCACGGCGGCCTCCAGGCCGGAGCCGATCAGCTTCTCGTTGCGCTTGCCCTCGAGCGCCGCATTGACGGTCTCCAGCACCCCCTGGATGGTCCCCCAGCGGGCGGCCTCCGCCGCGTTCTCCCAGGCCGGGTCCTGGGCCGGCAGTTCCCGCAGGATGTTCGGCCCCGCCTCCGGGAAGCGGGTGGTCCAGGCCTCCTCGGTGGTGAAGACCGCCAGGGGCGACAGCCACACGGTCAGGCGGTGGAAGGCCTCGTCCATCACGGTGCGGACGCCCCGGCGGCGCAGGCTGTCGGCCCGGTCGCAATAGAGGCTGTCCTTGCGGATGTCGAAATAGAGGCTGGACAGGTCCTCGCTGCAGAAGTGCATCACCGCCCGCCAGGCGTCGGAGAACCGGTAGGTCTCGTAGGCCCGGCGCACCTCGGCGTCGATCTCCCACATGCGGTGCAGGATGTAGCGCTCCAGCGGCTCCATCTCGCCGACCGCCACCCGCTCGGCCTCGCCGAAGCCGTCGAGCGCCCCCAGCAGGTAGCGCAGCGTGTTGCGCAGCTTGCGGTAGGCGTCGGTGGTGGTGGCCAGCATCTGCTTGCCGATCCGCTGGTCTTCGGAATAGTCCACCATGGCGGCCCACAGGCGGATGATCTCCGCGCCGCTTTCCTTGATCACGGTCTGCGGGTCCACCGTGTTGCCGATGGACTTGGACATCTTCTGACCCTTGTCATCCAGGGTCATGCCGTGGGTGAGCAGGGCGTTGAACGGGGCCCGGCCCCGGGTGCCGCAGCCCTCCAGCAGGGACGACTGGAACCAGCCGCGATGCTGGTCCGAGCCTTCCAGATAGAGATCCGCGGGCCAGTGGCTCTGGTCCACCCCCTCGATGGTGAAGGCATGGGTCGAGCCGGAATCGAACCAGACGTCGAGGATGTCGTCGATCTTCTCGTAGTCGTCGGGATTGCGGCCGGGACCCAGGAATTCCGCCGGGTCGCGGGTGAACCAGGCATCGGCCCCGTGGGTCTCGATGGCGGCGGCGATCCGCGTGTTCACCTCGGCGTCCTGCAGCGGCTCGCGGGTGCGCTTGTCCACGAACAGGGCCAGAGGCGTGCCCCAGGCCCGCTGGCGGCTGACCAGCCAGTCCGGCCGGTTCTCCACCATGGAGCGCAGACGGTTGTAGCCCGCCTGGGGGTGGAAGGCGGTGGCGTCGATGGCGGCGAGCGCCGTCTCCCGCAGGGTCCTGCTGCTCGCCAGGGGGGCATCCATGCGGATGAACCACTGGGGCGTATTGCGGAAGATCACCGGGGCCTTGGAGCGCCAGCTGTGCGGATAGGAATGCTCCAGCCGCCCCCGGGCCAGCAGGTTGCCCGCCTCGATCAGCTTGTCCATCACCGCGCCGTTGGCCGGGCCGAACTTGCCGGCCTTCTTGCCCTCGGTCTCCATGACGGCCATCCCGCCGAACAGGGGCACGTCGGGATAGTACCGGCCATCGGCATCCACCGTGTCCGGGATCTCCCGGTGACCCGTGGCGATCCAGATGTTGTAGTCGTCGGCGCCGTGCCCCGGGGCGGTATGGACGAAGCCCGTCCCCGCATCGTCGGTCACGTGGTCGCCCGCCAGCAGGGGGACATCGAAGTCGTAGCCGTGGCCCCGCAGGGGATGGGCGCAGGTCAGCCCCGCCGGGTCCACGTCGCCGACCCGGGTCCAGGTGGCGATCATGGCGGCCTTGGCCACGTCCCCGGCCAGCCGGTCGGCGACGATCAGCCGGTCGCCGGGCCTGGCCCAGGGCTCGAAGGCGAGACCGGTCTCCATGGACTGGACCTGATAGAGGCCATAGGCGATCTCCGGGCCGAAGGAGATGGCGCGGTTGCCGGGCATGGTCCAGGGCGTGGTGGTCCAGATGACCACCGAGGCACCCGCGGCCGGGCCATCGCCGACCACAGGGAACTTCACCCACACCGTCGGGCTCACATGGTCGTGGTACTCGACTTCCGCATCGGCCAGCGCCGTGCGCTCCACCGGGCTCCACATGACGGGCTTGGAGCCGCGGTAGAGCTGGCCGGACATCAGGAACTTGTGGAACTCCCGCACGATGGTCGCCTCGGAGGCGTAGTCCATGGTGGCATAGCGCTTGTCCCAGTTGCCCAGCACGCCCAAGCGGCGGAACTCCTCCCCCTGCTTGACGATCCACTCGTCGGCATAGACGCGGCACGCGGCGCGGAACTCGGCCTTGGAGACCTGGTCCTTGGTGCGGCCACGGCTGCGGAACTGCTCCTCGATCTTCCACTCGATGGGCAGGCCGTGGCAGTCCCAGCCGGG
>DAINBM010000249.1:0-4631 GCA_036732965.1 Caulobacteraceae bacterium
AGCTCTTGTCGTCCCGCAGCAGCACGTTGAAGCGCGGCTTCAGCGACTTGATCAGATTGATCTCGAGGAGCAGGGCCTCCGTCTCGGTCCGGGTGGTGACGAACACCATGGACCGGGTCAGATGCACCATGTGGGCGATGCGCTGGGTATGGAACCGGCCTTGCGCGTACTGGATCACCCGCTTCTTCAGGGACCGGGCCTTGCCCACATAGAGAACAGCCCCGTCCTCGCCGATCATGCGATAGACGCCCGGAGAATCCGGCAGGCGACGTGCCTCGTCCGCGATCAGTTCCGCACCAGCCAGCCGCGGCAGAGCTGCCGCATCACCGGAGACCACGTCGGCGGTCGGGGGGGAATCTGAGGAGGACATCTCCGCAGGATAGGGCCGCCGGATCGCGCTGCCAACGTGATCCATACCCTGCGCATTACGGGCAGCGTGTTATTGAAGCGCTCAGCCCTGTCCGAATACGGTGCGGGCCTTCGCGTAGAGGTTCCCGTTTCATGACCATGACCCCCGTTCTCTTCCTCGGCGCCGGCCGCATGGGGGCAGCCATTGCGTCGGGACTTGCGAAGGCCGGCGCGGTCCGAGCGGACGACCTCATCCTGATCGAACCCCAACCCGGTCCTGAGCTCATGGCCCTGGCCCGGCGCGGGGCCCGTCTCAACCCCGGCCGCGACGCCCTGGCCGAAGCGCGGACCGTGGTGCTGGCCGTGAAGCCGCAGATGTGGCGGAGCGTGGCCGAGACCTACGCCCCCTATCTGGCAGCCGATGCCCGGATCGTGTCCATTGCCGCCGGGGTGCGCGCCGATGTCCTGGCTGCCGGATTCGGCGGTCGCCCCGTGGCGCGGGTCATGCCGACCACGGCCGTGGCCGTGGGCAAGGGCGTTGCCAGTGTCTGGGCGGCCGACGCCCGGGACCGGGCCGCCGCCCGGGCCCTGTTCGCGCCTCTCGCCCACCTGGTGGACCTTCCGGACGAGGACCTGATGGACGCGGCCACCGCCGTGTCGGGGTCGGGCCCGGCCTATGTCTATGCCCTGGTCGAGGCCATGGCGGAGGCCGGGGTTGCCGCAGGCCTCGGTGCCCAGTCCGCCGCCGAGCTGGCGCGGGCGACGGTCATCGGTGCCGCCGCCCTGATGGAGCAGAGCGCGGAGACGCCGGAGGCGCTGCGGATCCAGGTGACGTCTCCCGGCGGCACCACCGCGGCCGCCCTGCAGGTGCTGCAGGGCGAGACAGGGCTCGGGCCGCTGATGACCGCCGCCGTGGCCGCAGCGGTGGCGCGCGCGCGGGAGCTGGGCTGACAGCCCCTCCGCCCCTTCCGCCAGGGGGACCGGTGTCCTAGATGTAGGTCCCGAGCCGGAGCCCGCGCATGTCCGATACCCTGTCGTCCGAGACCCACGCCCGCCCGGTGCCGCAGACAGAGGTCCTGGATCGCGCCGCCGATGCCCTGCTGACCCTGGCCGAGGAGCGCTTGTGGTCGGAGATCACCCTGCGGGACATCGCGATCGCCGCAGGGGTCGGTTTTGCAGAGCTCTACGCCCGGGCTCCGGGCAAGGTCGCCCTGCTGGAACGGCTCGGTGCCCGATTTGACCGCGCGGCCCTGGACACCGCCGAGCTGGAGCCCGCGCCCGATGCGCATGACCGGCTGTTCGAGGCGGTGATGGCGCGGCTGGAGGCGATGGAGCCGCACCGCGCCGCCCTGATCGCCATCGGCCGCTCGGAGGGGCTGGCCATGATCGCTCCGCGCCTGCCGCGCACCGCCCGGGCCTTGCTGGAGGCCGCGGGCCTCGATACGTCCGGCTTCAGTGGTGCGGCCAGGATCGCCGCCATGACGGCCGTCTGGACCCGCGTGCTGGTAGTCTGGCGCGACGACGAGGGTGCGCTGAACCGCACCATGGCCGAGATCGACAAGCAGCTGAAGCAGATGCGGCGCGGCCTCGAGCGGCTTCGGGCGGGCTACTGACCGGTCTTGCGTCCTTCGAGACGGGCTTTGCCCTCCTCAGGATGACACCACTGCACCGTCATGGTGAGGCGCGCGGCACGCGCGTCTCGAACCACGCATCGCCACAAACGCAAAACGGCCCGGTCCGAGACCGGGCCGTCCTGACGGCATTGCCATCCCCCTACTGCAGGCGGGTGGCGATCTCGGGAAGAGCGGCGTCGATCTGGGGGTCGGACTTGAGCCCCTGGATCCGCGCCGTCAGCAGGACCTCGGCCGCCTGAGCGGCGAGATCGGCGGCGGCAGCCTTCACGTCCTGTGCGGCCTGCTGCTCGGCGAGCTTGATCCGCTGCTCGGCAAGGGCCGTGCGGCGGACGATCTGCTCCTCGAGCTTGACCTTGGCCTCGGCTTCCAGACGCTGGGCCTCGGCATGGGCCTCCGCCAGCATGGCAGCCGCCTGACGCTCGGTATCCGCCCGCTGCTGACGCAGGGAGTTCAACAGAACCGTCGCCTCATCCCGCAGAGCCTGGGCCTCGTCGAGAGCGGCCTGGATCTTCGCTGCACGGTCGTCGAGGGACTTCCCCGCGGCACCCGGCACCTTGAGCACGAACAGCAGACCGAAGAACAGCACGAGGCCGACGCCGACCCACGCTTCCGCATCCTGGAAGATCTCGGTGAAATTCATGACCGTCGTCTCCTAGCTGGCCGAAGAGACGGCGGTGAGCGCCTGCTCGACGTCCGCTGCGGCCGGCGCTTCGCCGGTCAGCTTTTCCGAGATGGCCACCACCGTGTCCGCGGCAATGCTGCGGACATGGGTCATGGCCTGATCGCGGCTGGCGCGGATCTTGACTTCCGCATCCGCGATCTTGGCATTGAGGTCGGCTTCCAGCGCCGCCTGACGGGCCTTGGCTTCGTCCGCGGACTTGGCCTTGGCCTCGCTGGCCGTGCGCTGGGCACGCAACCGGGCGTCGGCCATCTCCTTGGCGGCGGCATCGGCCTGAACCTGAGCCTCCGCCCGCAGACGCCGGGCCTCTTCCATGTCGCCGCTGATCTTGGCCGCCCGGGCCTCCAGCGCCGACCGGACCCGCGGCAACAGCACGCGGGACAGGACGACATAGAGGCTGACGAAGATGATCAGCGCCCACACGATCTGGCCGGGCCAGACCGCGAAGTCGAATTGCGGCATGCCGCCCGAGCCCTTTGCCGGGGCTTCGGACGTCGCTGTCGTTTCTGCGGTGGCTTCGGCCATGACGGGTGTCGAGGCCTTAGACGAAGAGGATGATGAAGGCGATCACGAGGGCGAAGATGCCCAGAGCTTCGGTCAGCGCCATGCCGAGGAACAGCATGGGACGCTCGCCGGCGGCGGCCGACGGATTGCGAAGCGCGCCCGACAGATAATTGCCGAACAGGATGCCGAGGCCGATACCGGCGCCGATCATGCCCAGCATCGCCAGGCCCGCGCCGATGTACTTAGCGGCATGTACGTCCATTTGGGTATTCCTTTTTAGGTAAGGCTGGAGGTCATTAGGGGTGAAGAGGTCCGGCGTCTAGTACAGTCCGATCAATGGCTGTGCAGATTGACGACGTCGTTGAGGTAGACACAGGTCAGGGCGGCGAACACGAAGGCCTGGAGGAAGGCCACGATGAACTCCAGCGCCAGCAGCGCGACGACGCTGCCCAGCGCCACACCGGCCCCGAGGAAGCCGAGGGTCGCCACGCCGCCTGCCAGACCGAGGAGGCCCAGAGACACCACGAAGCTGCCGAAGATGTTCAGGACCACGTGACCGCCCAGCATGTTGCCGAACAGACGCAGCGCCAGGGTCAGCGGCCGCACCAGGAATGAAATGATCTCGATCGGCACCATCAGGGGAAGCAGGGCCACCGGCACGCCGGACGGCACGAACAGCTTGAAGAAGCCGAACCCGTTCTTCCAGAAGCCCACCACCACGACGATGGCGATGGTCAGCATGGCGAGGGTTGCGGTCACCGCCAGTTGCGAGGTCGGGGTGAACGGCACCACAAACATGCCCAAGAGGTTCATGGTGGCGATGAAGCCGAACAGGCTGAACACCAGCGGCATGAAGGACTTGGACTCATGGCCGATGATCGAATGGGCCAGATCGTCGATGAGGCTGAAGAGCAGTTCCCCCACAGACTGGGCCCGGCTCGGCACCACGGACGGGCGGGCAAAGGCCAGGGTGAAGAACCCCGCCAGCACGGTGGCAGAGATCGCCATCCACACGGTCGAATTGGTGATCGACACGTCCAGGCCCGCCACGTTCAGGGGAACGATGGTGTGGACCTCGAATTGCTTCATCGGCTCGGCCATCGGCGCGAAAGCCCCCTTCTTGCGCGTCCGCCGCCTCCGGCATCCGGATGCGGCGGGTTGAAATCAACGTCTCCAGGCGTCCAGACCGAGCCGGATCACTCCGGAGGCCCTCAGCCCTCTCCCCCCGCCTTCGGCCCCTGCGCGGTGTCGCTCATCGTGCTCGCGCTGCGAACCACCAGAACGACCCCGACACCCGCCCCGACCAGCACCCCGCCGATCAGCCCGAAGGGCGAGGAGTGGAGAAAACGGTCAAGCAGCCAGCCGAAGCCCAGCCCCCCGAGAACGCCCCCTACCAGTTCCGCCACCAGACGGTAGGCCGCCCCCTAACCCCCGGGTTCGAAGGACACGACCTTACGGACCTGGCT
>DAINBM010000250.1:0-4593 GCA_036732965.1 Caulobacteraceae bacterium
CGCACGGCGGGATGGGCGGCCACGATGCTCGCCGCGGCACCCACAGCCGGAGACCGGATCGCCGAGGCGTCGATCTGCCGGGGGTCCAGTCGGCGGGCCACCTCGTGCGCCTGCGAGGCGTCCCGCGGGTCGTGCCCGGCGGACAGCACCCCGAGCGCCACGGCCCGGTACAGGGTTCCGGTATCGAGATAGGGCAGGCCATAGTGCCGAGCCAGGCCCTCGGCGACCGTCCCCTTGCCGGACGCGGCGGGTCCGTCGACGGCGATGACGAAGGGTCGGCGGGACAGGTCGCTCATGCGTCGGTGATCGCGGCGCCCAGGCTGGCCATCAGGGCCCCGAAACCCGGGAAGCTGGTGGCGATCATCTCCGGCTCGTCCACGGTGACCGGGGCCGTGCTGGCAAGGCCGAGCACGAGATGGGCCATGGCGATCCGGTGATCCCCGTGGGTGTGCACCAGACCGCCGCCGGCGGGGGCGCGGCCCAGTCCGTGGACGGTCATCCCGTCCGGCCGCTCGTCCACCGTCACGCCGCAGGCCCCGAGACCCCGGGCGGTCAGGGCGATCCGGTCGCTTTCCTTCACCCGGAGCTCGGCCAGGCCGTCCATGTGGGTGTCGCCCTCGGCAAAGGCCGCCGCAATGGCAAGGATCGGATATTCATCGATCATCGACGGTGCGCGATCCGCCGGAACCGTCACGCCCGTCAGGCGGGAATGCCGGGCGACGAGGTCGCCCACCGGTTCGCCGCTGATCTCGCGGGCGTTGGTGACCTTGAGGTCCGCGCCCATCTCGACGAGGGTCTCGAACAGGCCGGTGCGCAGGGGATTGAGCAGCACGCCCTCCACCGTGACCTCCGAGCCCGGCGTGATCAGCGCGGCCACCACCGGAAAGGCGGCGGAGGACGGGTCGCCCGGGACCGTGAGGGTCGTGCCGGTGAGCGCCTGCCCGCCCATGAGACGCACGTGGCGGCCGTCGGCGGTGTCGGTGACGGCCACCTCCACCCCGAAGGCCCGCAGCATGCGCTCGGTGTGGTCCCGGGTGGGCTCGGGCTCGATCACCTCGGTCAGCCCCGCGGCGCGCAGCCCGGCCAGCAGGACGGCGGACTTCACCTGGGCGGAGGCGACGGGCAGCCGGTAGCGGATGGCGCGCAGGGCGCCGCCGTGAACGGTCATGGGCAGCCGGTCGCCCTCGAACGTTGCCCCCATCTCGCCCAGGGGGCCGGTGACCCGGGCCATGGGACGGGTGCGAAGGGAGGCATCGCCATCGATGGTGACGCGGATCTCGTGCCCGGCCACCAGCCCCATCAACAGTCGGGCACCGGTCCCGGAATTGCCGCAGTCTATCGCGGACGAGACCAGCCGTGGAACGCCGGTCACGGTCCAGGTGCCATCATCGCCGCGGCGGACCGTGGCACCCAGCGCCTGCATCGCGGCAGCGGTGGCGAGGACGTCCGCCCCCTCCAGCAGTCCCGTGATCGTCGTGACGCCCTGCGCGATGCCGCCCAGGATCAGGGATCGGTGAGAGATGGATTTGTCACCGGGGGCGCGGACCCGGCCGTTCAGGGCACCGGACGCGCGGGCGGTTAGTCGACCTGTGCTCAAGCGTCGCCTCGGACATGGATTGCAGGATAGGGGACCCGATCGGGTCTTTGCTTTTGACAGCGCCGCGTGCGCGTGGCAAGTGAGCCGCCGCTCCTTTGCCCTCGTGCGCGGGGGCGCCCGCCAGAACCGCACGCAGGAAAGGTCCGCCTTGGCTAGTCCAGAGCTCGGCGCCAAACAGATTTGCCCCAGTTGCGGGGCAAAGTTCTATGACCTCGGTCGCCGTCCGGCCGTGTGTCCGAAATGTCAGACCGCCTTCGACCCGGAAGAGGCCGTGAAGACCCGCCGGGTCCGCGCCCGCGCCATCGTCCCAGACTACGAGACCGATGACGAGGCGGCCGAGAAGCCGAAGGTCGAGGCGGAGGTCGAGGGCTTCGAGGATGAAGTCGACGACACCCCGGAAATCGATCAGGCCGCCGAGGCCGAGCCGCTGGAAGTGGACGACGGCGACGAGGCCGTCGAGCCCACGGCCGAACCGGATCTCGGCGTCGACTTCGAGGAGGAGACCGCCCTCGAGGACGACGTGGAGGACGTGCCCTTCCTCGAGGATGATGACGAGGATTTCCCGGATGACGAGATCGACGTCCTCACCGACGATGACGAGGATCCGGTCTGATTTCATCGTCGGACAAAAAACCCTCTCCGACGGGCTTGATCTCGTCCGGCGGCTGACATAGGTTCCGCCGCCTTGCGGGAGGGCTTCACGGAGGTCCGACGGCAACCCGAATTGGTCGATCAGCGTCACGCTGAGCGGCACGGGGCTATAGCTCAGCTGGTAGAGCGCTTGAATGGCATTCAAGAGGTCAGCGGTTCGACTCCGCTTAGCTCCACCAAATCAGCCTCCGCAGACCCCTGCGGAGGCTTTTTTGTGGGTCATTGGTCCGGATCCGCGACCTTGAACGGGTCGGTGGGGGTAGGCTGGGTCGGCACGGGCTGGCGGGGAAGTTCCCGATCCCCGTTGGCGGCCTGCCAGAGCACTCCGGCAAGGACCACAGACATCTGCCGCATGTCCTCGCCGCGCATGTGGTCCACGGTGTCGAGGGTGGAGTGGTGCACCCGGCTGTCATAGTCGAGCGGGTCCTGCACGAACTGGTAGCCCGGCAAGCCCACCGCCTGGAACTTCTCGTGGTCTGTCCCGTGGGTGCGGGAGCTCACCACCGCACCGGCCCCCATGGGCTTGAACGGGGCCAGCCACTCCGAAAGCAGGGACGACACCCCGAGGTTCCCCTCGTCATAGAGGCCCCGCAGGCGGCCGGAGCCGTTGTCGATGTTGAAATAGGCCTTCATCGCAGCATATTCGGGCTTCACCTTGATCGGGAAGGCCCGGTTCCAGGCCTCCTCCTTGTCCATGCCCGCCAGCCCGGCGTCCGTCGGACGGCTGGCGAAGTGCTGGTCCACATAGGCAAGGCTGCCCAGCTCCCCCTGTTCCTCTCCCGTCCAAAGTACGAAGCGGATGGTCCGCCTGGGCTTGAGGCCCAGCTTCTGGATCAGCCGGGCAGCCTCGATCATCGCCACGGAACCTGCGCCGTTGTCGCTGGCCCCGTCTCCCGCAATCCAGCTGTCGAAATGTGCCCCTGCCATGACGAACCCGGCCTTGGGGTCTGTCCCCGGAATCTCGAAGACGAGGTTGCTGGCCTCCAGGGTTTTGTCATCATAGCGGGCATTGATCGACAGGCTGAGCTCCGGCGCATGATTGCCCACGGCCAGGCGGACCAGACGGCGATAGTCCTCCTGCGCCATCTGCAGGGTCGGCAGGCGCAGGGTGTGGCCCGGGGCGTAGTGATAGCCTTCCCCCGAGACCAGCTTGCCGTCCCGATAGGCGCGGGTCACCACGGCCACGGCACCCTCCGCCTTCAGGAAGTCCGACAGTTTTTCCTCGAAGGCCAGGGCCTTCAGCCAGCGGGGCCGGGTGAGGGGATCGAAGTTCGGCGCGTCATAGTGGTCCAGCTCGCCGACCTCCTTGTCGCTCAGGCGCTGGAACGTGCCTTCCTTGCTCTCGGAGGTCTCTCCCGGCCTGGAGATGAGGACGATCTTGCCCTTCAGCTTGCCCTTCCAGGCGGCGAAGTGCTCCTCCCGGGTCATGGGGGCGATCACCACCGGGGCGGTGACGACGCCGTCCGTGGGGGGTGACCAAGCCACCGGGATCACCGTCAGGGGAAGGTGTCGCGGGGATGCCATGCTGGCCGAGACGCTATCCAGGTTCCAGCCCAGCCCGAAATAGAAGGGCTCCAGATGGACATTGGACAGGCCATAGCCCCTGACGCGGTCCATGGCCCAGGCCTGAGCCTTGCGGACATTCTCGGAATTGGTCAGGCGCGGGCCGATGCCGTCCATCAGCTCCGAGGCCGTCGGCATGACCTCGCTGCGGTTCAGGCCCTCGTCCACGATCCGCGCAACCACGGCGGCATCCGGACGTTCGGCGGGGGCAGCGGCCACCGGACCAGTGACCGCGGCGGTGCAGAGGAGGGCCAGGGCCAGGGTTCGAGAGATCGGGTGGTGGCGGGTGGTCGGGGACATGGGGTCGGCCTTCGTCCAGGCACGGGGCAGACCAGCGGAGCGTCCGTGCGGCTCATGGGAAGGCTGGAGGCTAGAGGAAGTCCTCAAATGCCGGAAGAGGGGCACCTTCCAATCCCGCGGATCGGCCCCATCTCCCGCAGGGCGGACAATCGGGAAGCGTGTACATGGCAACGGCAGTGGTGATCGGGGCGACAGGCGGCATCGGCAAGGCCCTGGTCGAGGACCTCGTGCGCCGGGGCGAGCACGGGGAAATCCATGCCCTCAGCCGGCGGCCCGGTCCGGCGTCGGGGGCAGGGGTCCTGACCGGGCATCTCGATCTGACCGACGAGGCCAGCATCGCCGCCGCTGCCGCGCAGGTGCAGGAGGCCGACCTCGTGATCGTGGCCACCGGCATCCTGCAGACGGGCACCCTGCGTCCGGAGCGCAGCTATCGGGCCCTGGACGCCGACGCCATGGTCGAGAGCCTGCGCATCAATCTGGTG
>DAINBM010000251.1:0-4582 GCA_036732965.1 Caulobacteraceae bacterium
CATGGACGCCAACAACGCCTTCGAGACCCAGGACCTGCAGATCGCCGACCTGGTCGAGCGGGAGGGGCGGGGCCTCGTCTTCTGCATCACCAAGAGGGACCTGATCGAGAGCCCCGCGGAAAAGCTGGCGGAGCTGAAGGAGCTGTCTGAGCGGATGCTACCCCAGCTGCGCGGCGCCCCCCTGATCGCCCTGTCGGCGGAGACCGGGCGGCATGTGGACCGGCTGATGCCGGCGGTTTGCAAGCTGCACGCCAACTGGTCCACCAAGGTCAAGACCCGCGACCTGAACGACTGGCTCTCCATGGCTGTCCAGCGTCACCCGCCGCCGGCGGTGAACGGCAAGCGGATCAAGCCGAAATACATGGCCCAGACCAAGGCCCGGCCGCCCACCTTCGTGCTGTTCGCCAGCCGGGCCGATCACCTGCCCGACAGCTATCGCCGGTATCTGATCAATTCCATGCGGGAGAGCTTCGACCTTCCCGGCGTGCCGATCCGCATCACCATCAAGTCCGGAGCCAATCCCTTCCAGGAGACCGAGACCAGCGACGGCCGGTCCCGCCCCCTGACCAAGAAGTTCCGGGGGGCCAAGCCGGACAAGGTGAAGGGGCAGGGCTTCGGCGAGCCGGGTGGCCCGACCCGTGGGGCCGCCAATACCAAGCGCGCTGCCGCCAAGCGGGTGGCGGCCAAGGGGGCAGTGGCGGTGAAGGCCGCTCAGGCCCGGGCCAAGGCCGAGGCACCGGCCAAGGGTCTGTCCGCCAAGGGCGTGGCCAAGGTGAAGACTCGGCTTGTCCGTGCCTCGGCGGCGCAGGTGACCCGGCGCGGGGTTGTGAACAAGGCCCCGTCCACGGCGCCGAAGGGTGGCGGCAAGGGCCGCAAGGGCTCCTAGGGTCGGGTAAGGTTAATTAGGTCGCTACTCACTTGAGTAGCGACCTAATTATATTTTCAATTCATTGTATTCATTGAATTTCGAGTCGACCGCTGTGCGGCGGGTTCTCTCAGCCAGCCGCCCAGTCCGCATAGCGTATCCGTGCCGGAGGGGTCTTGTCGGGGCGCATCAGGTCCACCACCAGCGGGCCGATGGCCTCCGGCAGGGGCAGGGTGTCCGGATCCTCTCCCGGATAGGCGGCCGCGCGCATCCTTGTGCGCATCCGGCCGGGGTCGAGCACGGTGGTGCGGATCGGGGTGTTCTCCACCTCGTCGGCATAGACCGCCACCAGGGTCTCCAGCGCGGCCTTGGAGGCGGCATAGGCCCCCCAGAAGGCCCGGGGGGCGGTGGCGACGCTGCTGGTCAGCACAGTGATCCGCGCCTGGTCTGCCCGCTTGAACAGGGGGTCGAACGAGCGCAGCAGGCGCCAGTTGGCCGTCACGTTCACGGCCATGACCCGGTCGAAGGTCCGGGGTTCCATGTGCCCCATGGGGGTCAGCACACCCAGATCACCGGCCGCAGCCACCAGTCCGTCCAGATGGCCCCAGCGCTCGTAGAGGGTGGCACCCAGCAGGTCGGGGGCCTTGGCGTCCGTCAGGTCCATGGGGACGAGGGTGGCGCGGCTGCCGGTGGCGGCCAGGATGGAATCGTCCAGGGCTTCCAGGCCGCCCTGGGTCCGGGCAATGGCCACCACATGGGCACCGGCGACGGCGACGGCGAGGGCACTGGCCTGGCCGATGCCGCGGGAGGCCCCGGTGACGGCAATGATTCGACCGGCGAGGGGCTTGTCAGAGGAGGAGGTTGTCATCCGGGCGTCTTAGACGGCGTCGGCTCCGAAGGGAAGACGGCGCGGACGGCGTCAGGCGCTGACCAGCAGGGATAGCTGCCGGTCGGGGGATTCGTCGGCGCTGTCGGCGATCTCCCGATCCAGCAGACGGGTGGGATACTCGCCGGTGAAATAGTGGTCGGTGAACTGCGGGCAGGCCGGATCCCGCGGCCCCGCCTGCATGGCATGATAGAGCCCGTCCACCGACAGGAAGCCCAGGCTGTCGCATTCCAGCATCCGGCGCATCTCCTCCAGCGAGCGGGTGGCCGCCAGCAGATTGTCCCGGTCGGGCATGTCGATCCCGTAGAAGTCCGGCCACTTGATCGGGGGAGAGGCCGAGCGCAGGTGCACCTCCTTGGCCCCGGCCTCGCGCACCATCCGCACGATCTTCACCGAGGTGGTCCCCCGCACGATGGAGTCGTCGATCAGCACCACGCGCTTGCCGGCCAGCACCTCGCGGTTGGGGCTGTGCTTCATGCGCACACCCATCTCCCGCACGCCCTGGGTCGGCTGGATGAAGGTCCGGCCCATGTAGTGGCTGCGGATGATGCCCAGTTCGTACGGTATGCCGCTGGCCTGGGCATAGCCCAAGGCAGCCGGCACGCCGGAGTCCGGCACGGGCACCACCACGTCGGCCTCGACGCCGGTCTCGGCCGCCAGGCGTGCCCCCATCCGCTTGCGCACGGCATAGACGGACTGGCCGTTCACGACCGAGTCCGGTCGGGCGAAATAGACGTATTCGAACAGGCACGGGCGGGCCCTGGCGGCGGGGAAGGGGCGGATCGATTCCACGCCCTCATCGGTGATCACCACCACCTCCCCGTGTTCGATGTCCCGCACGAACTTGGCGCCGACGCCGTCCAGGGCGCAGGTCTCGGACGCCAGAACGGGACGGCCGTCCAGGTCGCCCAGCACCAGCGGGCGGATGCCCAGCGGATCCCGGGCCCCGATCAGCTTGGTATTGGTCAGGGCCACCAGGGCATAGCCGCCCTCGATCTGGGACAGGGCATCCACGAACCGGTCCACCACCTTGGCTTTGCGCGACCGGGCGATGAGATGCAGGATCACCTCGGAGTCCGAGGTGGACTGGAAGATCGCCCCTTCCGCCACCAGCTTGTGGCGCAGATGCAGGAAGTTCGTCAGGTTGCCGTTGTGGCCGATGGCGATCCCGCCGGCTTCGAGATCGGCGAACATGGGCTGGACATTGCGCAGGAAGCTGCCGCCGGCGGTGGAATATCGCGTATGGCCGATGGATCCGAAGCCGGGCAGGCGGTCCACCACGCCGGTGCCGGAAAAGGCGTCACCCACATGGCCCATATGCCGTTCCGTATGGAAGCGCTGGCCGTCGCAGGCGGCGATTCCGCAGGCTTCCTGCCCGCGATGCTGCAGCGAATGGAGGCCAAGGGCGACCACGCCCGAGGCCTGCGGGTGCCCCCAGATGCCGAAAACGCCGCACTCCAGGCGCAGAGTGTCGTCATCCGTGGCAGCGTAGGGGGCGGTCGCGTAACGATCGGACAGGCTCATCGCAAGGGCTCCACATGCGCGTCGAGGGCGCGACGATCTGAGGGGCGTGTCGGCCCGATGGGAACTGCGGCGGTTTGTAGGCGTTTCCGGGGGACCCGCATAGGGGCGAGCCCCTCCGGACCCCGCGGATTATTCATGATTCTGTCACGGGCTGTCAGGGTGTGGTGTCAGAAGCTCGCTTTCACCCGTTCCGTGACCGTGTGCGTGACCCCGTCGGAGAAGGCAAAGCCCTTGGGGGCCAGCGCGGTCTCCAGCTGGGCGGCGGCATTGGCCACGGGGTAGAGCTTGGCGGTGGTGATCCAGGCGGGCGCCAGGCTGCGCGGGACCAGGGCGTTGAAGGCCAGCATGAACAGGCCCATCACGATCAGGCCCCGGACGACCCCGAATCCCAGTCCCACGGCCCGGTCGAAGGCCCCGAAGGCGGAATTGTCGATCTGTGTGCTGACCCATTCCCCGATGAGGTTGATGAGGATGAAGCTGACCACGAAGCCCGCCACGAGGGCAGCGAACGCACCAGCCCACGCCGGATGCACGAACCTGCGCACGAAGGGGGCCGTGAAGGGCAGGGCATAGGCGGCGATGACGAGGGCGGCGGTGAAACCGACGAACCCCACCATCTCCCGCACGCCCCCTTTGCGAAACCCGGCAAAGCCGGACAGGGCGAGAAGCCCGAGGGCGATCATGTCGAACAGGGTCATGGGGTCCGGGTCCGTGTCTGCGCGTCTAGTGAACATGGAGCATAGCCCGCCGCTCGGCCCATGGGGGGCAAATTCGCGTGTCGGGGGAATGGCCGGGATGATCTACCAGTCTCCGCGGGCGATGCGGTCGATGGCCTCGGCAAGGCGGGTGACCCCGTGCACCGTCAGGGTGGCGCTGTCCGCGGCCAGCCGGGGGGCCAGAGCGCAGCCGAAGCCCAGCTTGGCGGCTTCCTTCTGGCGGCCCTCCATCCGGCTGACCGGGCGCACATCGCCGGACAGGCTGACCTCGCCGAACACCACGCAGTCCTGGGGCAGCGGCCGGTCGACGAAGGAGGAGGCCAGCGCCGCCGCTGCGGCGAGGTCCGCCGCAGGCTCGGAGATCCGCAGGCCCCCCGCCACGTTGAGATAGACGTCCCGGTCGCCGAAGCTCATGCCGCAGCGGGCCTCGAGCACCGCCAGCACCATGGCGAGGCGCCCGGTATCCCAGCCGACAACCGCCCGCCGGGGCGTGCCATAGGCCGAGGGGGCCACCAGGGCCTGGAACTCCACCAGCACCGGGCGGGAGCCTTCAAGACCGGCGAACACCGCGGCCCCCGCCGCCCGCTCGCC
>DAINBM010000252.1:0-4543 GCA_036732965.1 Caulobacteraceae bacterium
GCCGGGCCAGGGCCTGGCGCGCGGCGTGACGGTCGATGGCCGGTGCGGCATCGGCGGCGGCAAAGTCGCGGACCCGCCGCAGCAGCCGTCCCGCCACCCGCGGCGTGCCCCGGGCCCGGCCGGCGATCTCCGCAGCCCCGTCGGCCGTCAGGGGCGCGCCCATCTTGCGGGCGGCATGGGCCAGGACCTGGCACAGCTCCTCGGACGAATAGAATTCCAGCCGCAGGGGAATGCCGAACCGGTCCCGCAGGGGCGTGGCCAGCAGGCCGGCCCGGGTGGTGGCCGCCACCAGGGTGAAGGGGTTCAGGTCGATCCGGACGGAGCGGGCGGACGGCCCCTCCCCGATGATCAGGTCCAGCACATGGTCCTCCATCGCCGGATAGAGGATCTCCTCCACGGCGGCCGGCAGGCGGTGAATCTCGTCGATGAACAGGACGTCATTGGCCTCGAGATTGGTCAGGATCGCCGCCAGGTCCCCGGCCTTGGCCAGCACCGGACCGGCGGTGGCGCGGAAGTTCACCCCCATCTCCCGGGCCACGATCTGGGCGAGCGTGGTCTTGCCCAGGCCCGGCGGGCCGAACAGCAGGACGTGGTCCAGGGGCTCCCCCCGCGCCCGGGCCCCGTCGATGAAGACCTTGAGATTGGCCTTCAGGGTCGGCTGTCCGACGAATTCCATCAGGGTCTGGGGCCGCAGGGCCCGGTCCGCCGCCTCGAACCCCTCCCGCTCGCCGGAGATCAGCCGGGTCACCGTCCCACCTCCTGCAGGGCCGCCTTGATCAGGGCGCTGAGCGCCGGATCCGGCCCGAGGCGCTGCTCCGCCGTCTCCACGGCCCGGCGGGCGGCGGACTCGGCGATGCCCAGACCCAGCAGTGCCGCCACCGCCTCACCGGACACGCGCACCACCGGCGAGGCCGACAGGGCGGGACCGGCAAGGTCCGGACCGATGGACAGGCCGGCAGCCAGGGGCTTGCCCTTCAGTTCGGTCACGATCCGCTGGGCGAGCTTGGGGCCCACCCCGCTGGCACGGGCCACGGCGGCCTTGTCGTCGCGAACCACGGCCGCGGCAAGTTCGGCCGGCGGCAGGATGTCCAGCACGGCCAGGGCCGCCTTGGGCCCCACCCCCTGGATCGCCTGCAGGGACACGAAGGCCGCGCGATCCGATTTGGACAGGAAGCCGAACAGGCGGGTCCCGTCCTCCCGGGTCTGGCTCTCGATATGCAGCACCACGGGCTCGCCCAGGGGCGGCAGGCGGGACAGGGTCCTTGCCCCGCAGCGGACCAGATAGCCCACGCCCCCCACATCGATCACGGCGTCGTCCCCTTCGGCGTCGACGAACAGGCCGCTGAGACGTCCGATCATGCCGCCCCCCGCAGGCGCGCCATGCGCAGATGGGCATGGGCGATGGCCACGGCCAGGGCATCGGCGGCATCCTCCCCCGGCTCGCCGCAGGTGGGCAGCAGGCGGCGGACCATGAAGCCCACCTGCCCCTTGTCCGCGGCCCCGGCCCCGACCACGGCCTTCTTCACCAGCCGGGTATTGTACTCCGCCACGGGCAGCCCCGCCCGTGCCGGTGCGATCAGCGACGCCGCGCGGGCATGGCCGAGCTTCAGGGTGGAGGCCGGGTTCATGTTGACGAACACCTCCTCCACGGCAGCCTCGTCGGGGGCATGGTCGGCAATGACGGCGGTCACCGCCTCGAACAGATGCAGCAGGCGCTCGGCGAAGTCCGCGGTCCGGGGCGGGGCGATCTCCCCATGGGCCACATGGCCGAGACGCGAGCCCTCGCAGCTGATCACGCCCCAGCCGGTGCGGACCAGTCCCGGATCCAGTCCGAGGATGCGAAGCCGATTCGTGTTCTTCATGTGTTCCGCACTGTCCACTGCCCGGGCCCTCAGGGGAAGCGGCCTTTTCGGTTAATGCGCCGTTAAATCGCGGGGCCGTCGCGGCTCGCGCGACTGGTGCCGGCGGGTCCGGGACGCTAGATGTCGGAAAACACCGGAGACGCCCCCCATGTCCAGCCTGATCCCGCTGACCGCCGCCCATGACGGCTTCCAGTTCTCCGCGCTGCACGCGCCTGCGCAAGGCCGCCGCCGGGGCGGCGTGATCATCATCCAGGAGATCTTCGGCCTCGACCGCTATGTGCAGGAGGACGTGGCCCGCTGGTCGGCGCTGGGCTTCGAGGCCCTGGCTCCGTCCATGTTCGACCGCCAGGCACCCGGCTTCACCGCCGGTCACGATCCGGAGGGCTACAAGGCGGGGGTGAGCTACGCCACCGCCAACGGGCCGGACAATGCCATGGGCGACATCGCCGCCTGTGTCGCGCACCTGGCCCCGCACGGACCCGTCTTCATCGTCGGCTATTGCTACGGCGGCACCATGGCCTGGCTGGCCGCCAGCCGGGTGGCGGGGCTGGCCGCGGCGTCCAGCTATTATGGCGGCGGCGTCGCCGGCATGGCGGGCCTGCCCCTGCAGTGCCCGGTGATCGTCCATCTGGGGCGCAAGGACGCCAATATCCCCGCCGACGAGGTGAAGGCCAAGGTCACGGCGGCCCACCCCGGGGTGCCGGTGCACATCTATGAGGGCTCCGGCCACGGGTTCAACAATGACGGGGTCGAGGCCCAGGACCCGGCCGACGCCGCCCTGGCCCGCCAGCGGACCCTGGCCCTGTTCGAGGCCAACGGCGCCCTGTGATGGAGGCAACGGTCCGCCTGACCAGCCCTGTCGACGGTTTCGCGTTCGACGCATTCCACGTCACGCCACCCGAACAGCGCCGGGGCGGGCTGGTGCTGGTCCACGAGATCTTCGGCGTGACCGATCATGTCCGCGACCTGGTCCGGGGCTTCGCCGCAGACGGCTACGAAGTGCTGGCCCCCGCCCTGTTCGACCGCCAGGTCCCGGGTCTTGCCGCCGGCTATGACCCCGACGGGATCCGCATCGGGCGAGCCTGTTCCGAGGCGGCGCCTTGGGACGAGGTGGAAGGGGACCTCCGCGCCTGCGTGGCCGCGCTGGCGGGGCCGGTGTTCGTGGTGGGCTATTGCTGGGGCGGGACCGCCGCCTGGCTGGCGGCCGCCCGCATCGGCGGGGTGGCGGCGGCATCCGCCTATTATGGCCGGCGGATCCCGGAATTGATCCGCGAAGCACCGGGGTGCCCGCTGATCTGCCATTTCGGTCGCACCGATCCCACCATCCCGCCGGACACGGTGGAGGCCATCCGCGATCGCTACCCGGACCTGCCCGTGCATGTCTACGAGGCGGGTCACGGCTTCGCATCGGACCGGCGTCCGGATTTCGTGGCGGACGCGGCGCGACTGGCCCGCCTCAGGACCCTGCAACTGTTCCACCGCAATGCGGGGCTGCGCTCCGACGCCCCCTGATCACGGCTGCTGGCCCGGAGCCACCGTCCCCGGGGACGGCCGGGCCGGCGGGTGGATGCGGACAGGGACCTCCAGGTCACAGACGGAGAAGTCCGCGCCCCGCTGGGCGCGGGTGCGCTCGATGAGGGCCTGGTAGGCGGGACCGGCCGTATCGGCCACCTCCACCGTCGGGCGTTCGGCCATGGGCATGTCCGCCAGCACCCGCACGCGGACCATCTTGTCCGGTGAGGCGGGTGGTTCTCCCACCGCGAGGCCGCGGATGATGTCGAGCCCGGCGAGGATCCGGCCCACCACACTGTAGCCCCGGTCGAGCCGCCGGGCGGGCTCGCGCGTGAAGAAGATCTCGCTGTTGCCGGAGTCGGGGCTCGCGTCCCGGCCCATGCCCATCACCCCGGCGCAATAGGCTCCCCAGGCGGTCACCCGGTGGTCGGGAGACCGGGCCATCAGATCCTCCGAGGCCGACTCGTAGGGCTGGCCCTGCAGCAGGCCCGCCGCCCCGCCGGTCGGCCGCTGGGCCACCACATGCGGCGTGTCCGCGCCGAGACGGAAGGTGAATTCCGGCGGCAGGTTCGGCTCGGTGCTCTTGCCACCGTCGTGGTTGTTGGGGTTGCCGGTCTGGGCCACGAACCCGTCGATCACCCGGTGGAACAGCAGGCCGTCATAGAGGCCGGCACGACTGAGCTGCTTCACCCGCGCCACGGACTGGGGCGCCATGACCGGGCTCAGGGCGATGATCACGGTCCCCTTGCTGGTCTCGAGGATGAGCGTGTTGTCCGGATCCGACGGGTGCCATTCGAGGGCCGGGGGGGTCGGGGAGATCACCACCACGGTGGGTGCCGGTGCGGTCGCCGCCGGCGGGGCGACCGGCTGTGCGGCGGGGGCCGGTTGAGGCTTGCGCCGACGCCGCGGCCGCTTCGGGCGGTCCGGCGCGGGGGCCGCATCGGCGGCGGCCGGCGACGTCGCGCCCGCCTGCACGGGGGCGGACGGCACGGGGGCGGGCGATGCGGGGTCGCCGAAGCTCTCCACCGCGCCCGAGCCCCGGCCGGACGCGCGGACCGGCGGCTCGGCCCATGCGGGTGTCGAAAGCGTTGCAAGGGCGAGGGTGACGGCGGCCCGGGCGAGGGTACGAGATCGAATCATTTGGATGGCTCCCGTTCGTTCCCGCCTAG
>DAINBM010000253.1:0-4524 GCA_036732965.1 Caulobacteraceae bacterium
GTCCTGTGGACCGGTGCGCGCAAGGCCGAGGGGCGCCACGCCTGGCCGGCGGCGCTGTTCGTGGGCCTGCTTGTGGGGCTGCAAATGATCAATGCGCTGCTGCCGGGCGACGGCGCGCCGCAGGCCATGGCCCGCACGGCCCTGCTCGCCTACGTCGCCACGGCGGTCTGGGCCTGGTGGACCGACCGTCAGCCCGCCCCCGGGCGCCACCGGAGCTAGAGGGGCGCGCAGGCCTCCGCGAGCCAGTCGGAGACGGGGGCGGGGACGCACGGCGCGATCTCCCTCAGCACCCGGGCATGATAGGTGTCGACCCACGCGCGCTCGTCCCCCGTCAGCAGCGCAACCTCGATCAGCCTGCGGTCGAAGGGCGCGAGGGTCAGGGTCTCGAACCCGTGCATGGGACGCTCGCCTCCCTGGACTGGCGCTGCGGGGGTGACCACCTGCAGGTTCTCGATCCGGATGCCGAAGGCCCCTTCCTTGTAGTAGCCGGGCTCGTTGGACAGGATCATCCCCGGCAGCAGGGCCACGCTGTTGGCCGCACGGGCAATCCGTTGGGGTCCCTCGTGCACGCCGAGATAGCTGCCCACCCCGTGGCCGGTGCCGTGGTCGTAGTCGAGGCCGTGCTCCCACAGGGCGGCCCGGGCCAGCACGTCGAGGGCATGGCCGGTCACCCCCGGCGGGAAGCGGACGCGCGACAGGGCAATGTGGCCCTTGAGCACGAGGGTGTAGCGGCTGCGCATCTCGTCGCTGGGCGTGCCGATGGCGATGGTGCGGGTGATGTCGGTGGTACCGTCCAGATACTGGGCGCCGGAGTCCACCAGCAGCAGGTCCCCCGGACGGGCGCGCCGGTTGGTCTTGCGGGTCGGGCGGTAGTGGATCACCGCCCCGTTGGGCCCGGCTCCGGCAATGGTGTCGAAGGACAGGTCCCGCAGCTGTCCGGTCTCCGCACGGAAGCCTTCCAGCTTCGTCACCGTCTCGATCTCGTCCGGCGGGGTCGTCTGCCCCTCCGTCGCCAGCCAGTGCAGGAAGCGCGCGACCGCCGCCCCGTCCCGGACATGGGCGGCGCGGGCCCCCGCCACCTCCACGGCGTTCTTGGTGGCCCGGGGCAGGGCGCAGGGATCGGCCCCGCGCAGCACGATGCCCCCGGCGGCCGCCACCGTGTCGAAATACCAGGCCGAGGCGTTGGCCGGATCCAGCAGCACCCGCTGACCGGCGAGGTCCGCGAGCGCCGGGGCCAGGGCATCGGGGGGCAGGAGCTGGGTGGCATTGCCGAGCCATGCCGGCAGGTCTTCCGTCACCTTGCCCGGGTCCAGGAACAGCCTCGCCTGACCGTCGGCCCCGACGATGGCCTGGCCGAGCGGCAGGGGCGAACGGATCACGTCGCCGCCCCGGATATTGAACAGCCAGGCCAGCGAGGTCGGACCCGTCAGCACCGTCACATCGGCACCTGCCTCGGCGATGGCCTGGGAGATCCGCGCCCGCTTGGCGGCGGCCGTCTCGCCGGACATCGCGTCGGGGTGCGGCACGACTGGCGCGCGCGGCTGGCGCGGCCGGTCGGCCCAGGCGAGGTCCAGCGGATTGGGGTCGACGGGCACCAGGCGCGCTCCCGCCCGGGCGGCGGCGGCCTTCAGCCGGTCCAGGCTGTCCGGCGTATGCAGACGCGCGTCATAGCCGACGGTCTGGCCGGGTTTCAGTTCCCGCTCCAGCCAGAGCGCGACGCCGCCCTCCACCAGGTCGTGATAGGTGAACAGGCGGCTGTCCACCTGGGCCCGGACCTGCAGGGTGTAGCGGCCGTCGGTGAACATGGCGGCCCGGTCCTGCATCACCACAGCCGCCCCGGCCGAGCCGGTGAAGCCGCTGGCAAAGGCCAGCCGGTCATTGGCCGCGGGCAGGTACTCGTTGTTGAATTCATCCTCGTGCGGGACGATCAGCCCGTCGAGACCGGCGGCGGTCATGGCCGCGCGGATGAGGGGCAGGTGCTTTTCGCCGAAGCTGGGGTCGGCGTGGTCATCGAAGGTCTGGAACATCTGGCGAAACTAGCGCCACGCCCGCCTTTGGGCCAGAGCCTAAACGCGCTGCGGGCGCGCGGCCATCGGCCGGGCCTTGCGGACCACCAGCGTCGCCCAGGCGTCCCGCCGGACCCGGCCGACCAGCCGGAAGCCCCGGTTCAGATAGGCGGCGCGGACATAGCGCTCCTGCGTCCGCAGCAGGCCGGACAGGATCGCCACGCCGCCGGGCTTCAGCGCCCCCTTGATGGGCTGGGCGAGACTGACCAGCGGGCGGGCCAGGATGTTGGCGAAGACGAGATCGTATGGGGCATGGGACGACACCAGGGTGTGACCGAGACCCGAGGCGTGGACGAACCGGGCCCGGACCTTGTTCACCTTGGCGTTTTCCCGGGAGATCCGAACCGAGACCCGATCGATGTCGGTCCCCACGGCCACGTCGGCCCCCGTGCGGGCGGCCGCGATGGCGAGCACGCCGGTCCCGGCCCCCACGTCCAGCACCCGCTCGAAGCGCCGCTGGCGCTTCAGCAGCCGGTGATAGGCGATGAGGCAGCCCACGGTGGTGCCATGGTGCCCGGTGCCGAAGGCGGCGCCCGCCTCGATGCGCAGGTTGACGGCATTCACCGGTGCGCGGCCGCGGTCATGGACACCGAAGATGAAGAAGCGCCCGGCCCGCACCGGCGGCAGGCCCGAGAGGGCCATGGCCAGCCAGTCCGCGTCGGCGAGGACCTCGGTGGTGACGCTCAGTCCCGGATGCCCGGCCAGAACCGTTTCCAGGGCCGTGACCTCCTCCGGTTCGGTGGGATAGGCATCGATCCGCCAAAGGCCGTGATCCTCGTCCTCTTCCAGAATCGAATAGGTCGCGCCCTCCAGCAGGGGGTGGGCGTCGATGTCACGGGCGGCGGCCTCGGCGAGGGCGCGGGGTCCGCGGGCGATGATCTGCAGGGCGGGATCGAGAACCATTCCGGTGCTCTAGCGGCTCTCGATCGTCCGGCAAAGGCTTTCATGCGCGACCCGCGATCCGTAACCCGTTTGTTAACCATGTTCGCGGCAAGTCGACGGAGGATGCGGGCCTTGTCCCGACTCACTTTTTGACCGCGTTGTACGGTCGGACAGGGAATTTTCGCGCATGAACGGAACTCAGGTTCTTGATCTCGGACGGGACGCCATCTGGCTGACGATCCAGCTGGCGGCCCCGATGCTGATCGTCGGCCTGCTGGTCGGCGTCGCGGTCGGCCTGTTGCAGACCCTGACCCAGATCCAGGAACAGACCCTGATCTTCGTTCCGAAAGTGGTGGCGGTGTTCATTGCCCTGCTGGTTTCGATGCCGTTGATGGGGGTCCTGATGGCGGACTTCATGCTCAAGATCGCCAACCAGATTGCCGGGCTCTGACCGGGACGAAGGGAGACGCCAGATGGAGCATTATGCGCTCGCGTCCCAGGTCTATGGCGGCGCCCTCATCTTTGCCCGGCTCGGCTCGTTCTTCGTCGCCATGCCCGGGGTGGGGGAGAGCACGGTCCCGACCAATGTCCGTCTGGCCTTCGCCTTCATCGTGACCATAGCCCTCTATCCTGCCCTGGCCGCCGGTCTTCCCGCGGAGCCGTCGGACGTGTGGGCAATGACCTTCCAGATCGTCGCGGAAATCGTCATCGGGCTCGCCCTCGGCACGCTTCTGCGCATGTTCACCCAGTCCCTGGCCGTGGCGGGGGAAGTGATCTCGCTGCAGACGACCCTGTCCTTTGCCCAGACCACCAATCCGCTTCAGGCCCAGCCGACGGCGTCGGTCACCACGTTTCTGACCCTGGTGGGGCTGACCGCCATCTTCGCCACCGACCTGCACGAGGTGTTCATCGCGGGTATCGTGCATTCCTATCAGATGTTCCCCCCCGGTCACGGCGTGCCCATGGCAGCCCTCAACCAGGCGGCGGTGGCGCTGATGGGCGAGACCTTCGCCCTTGGGGTCCAGCTGGCCGCACCGGTGCTGATCTTCACCCTGGTGTTCAACATCGCGGCGGGACTGGTTGCCCGGATGATGCCGCAGTTCCAGGTGTTCTTCATCTCCACGCCTCTGAGCCTGCTCCTCGGGCTGGCGGTGTTCGCCATGAGCCTCGGCGGCATGGGCATGGTCTGGATCGACCGGTACCGCGCCTTCGCCGGTCAGTGGGTCTAGGCCATGGCCGAGGACACCAGCGATCCCGCCTCCCGCACAGAGGATCCCAGCGCCAAGCGCCTTGCCGATGCGCGGGAGAAGGGCGATGTCGCCAAGTCGCCGGACGTGGCCCCGTTCATGGCCCTGGCTGCAGCGTCGATGGTGTGCCTGATCTACGGGGCGGACATCGCCCGGTCGATCTCGGCGGAGCTCGTACCCTTCATCGCCCACCCCGACCAGTTCGATCTCACAGGCTTCGGCGGTCAGTCCGTCGGCCTCCAGGCCGTGCGCGCCTGCCTGCCGGTCATGGGGGTGCTGATCGCCGCCGCCGTGGCGCTGTCGGCCCTCGACGCCGCCGCGCGACCGCA
>DAINBM010000254.1:0-4513 GCA_036732965.1 Caulobacteraceae bacterium
TCTGCCTCGAGGAAGTCATCACCAATACCATCAAGTACGGCATGCCCGGGGACGCGGCCGGTGGTGTCACCATCGATCTGTCGCTCGAAACGGGCGCAGCGGGAACCACCCTTCGGATCACCGATGATGCCGCGCCCTTCAACCCCCTGCTGGCGCAGGACAAGGTGTTGCCCACAACGCTCGACGACGCCGAGGTGGGGGGGCTGGGCCTGCATCTGATCCGCCGCTTTACGTCGGCACTCACCTATTCCGACGACGGCGGCCGCAACTGCCTGACACTGCAGTTCGCACCCCGATAAGCGGGGCCAGCGTCGTGCATTTTTTTGTACAGATGGGTCAAGGATGATGGATGGGTTTGATAGGACGCACGGGTGCCCGGATCGCGGCTATCGCCTGTCCGGATCTGTGCGCGCAGATCGGCGCTCGCGTGCTGGAGCATCGGGTTGCGCCCGGTCCCGGACCCCTCGGGGGGCAGACGCGTCGTCCCGCCCCCTGCTCCCGAGGGGTGGGGCAACGGTGTCCTTTGGCGCTCGGCCGAGGTAGTCCATGCCCTTCTTCACTGCCATCGCGCCCGTGGTCGCGGGCCTCGGATTGTTCTTCATCGGCACGCGGTTCATGGCGTCGAACCTGGCCGCTCTGGCCGGGGGGTCGGCGCGGAAACTGATCCGGCGGACCCTTGGCTCCCGATGGCTGTCCAGCATCGGCGGGTTGTTCGCGGGACTTGTGACGCAAAGCCCCAATTCCGTCGCCCTTATCATGGTGTCCCTCGCGCGGACGGGCCTGGCCA
The DNA here is from genome assembly GCA_036732965.1 of Caulobacteraceae bacterium. Taxonomy (GTDB): domain Bacteria; phylum Pseudomonadota; class Alphaproteobacteria; order Caulobacterales; family Caulobacteraceae; genus CAIMFV01. The sequence continues at coordinate 788 of DAINBM010000254.1, forward strand.
GCGGGCGAAGCGGCGCCCTGGTCACGGTCTGGTCGAATGTGGGGGCCTCGGCCCTCGTCATCCTGGTGGCCCTGAACACCAATGTGGCGGTGGCCTATCTTCTGGCCGCCGTGGGGGTGGTCTTCTATCTCGATCTCAAGGTGTCCGATCAGACGCGCTACGCCCTGATGGCTGCCCTCGGAGTCGGCTTGCTGCTGACGGGCCTCGGCGCGCTCAAGGGCTCGAGCGGCCAGTTGCGGGAGATCTTCGTCACCCACAACATCCTGCAGCCGGGAAGCCCCGTCCTGGCGACCCTTCTGGTCGGTGCGGCCATGGCCATCGCCACCCAGTCCTCGACGGTCGCGAGCGCCACGGCCGTCGCGCTGGTTCATGCGGGCTTCTTTGATCTGCCCACCACGCTTCTGCTCGTCGCCGGCGCAAACGGCGGCAATGGCCTCAACTATGCCTTCCAGGCTCGGCGTGGCCAGTCGGACGGCCGCCATATCCTGCTCTTCCAGGCGACCCAGAAGGTCTGCGGGACTTTGGTCCTGCTGATCCCGGTGCTGCTCCGGCCGGCGGCCGTGGTGTCGTTCATCCACAGCCTGCCCTTTGCCCAGTCGGGGCAGATCGCCTGGGTCTTCCTGATCACTCAGATCGTCGGAACGTTGATCTGCACGGTCCTGAACGGGCCCCTGTACCAGCTCTTCAGCCGGATCGCGCCGGCCTGCCGTGATGAGGCACTGGGTCGGCCGGCCTTCCTCGTCGAGGAAGCCCTCGGCGACAGCCGGCTCGCACTCGAACTGGCGGAGCGGGAGCTGATGCGTCTGGCGAGGCGCCTGCCCGTGATGCTGGAGGGCGTCCGCGCCGACGGCGAGGCGGGTCGCTTCTCCCACGATGTCCTGCTGGGCGCGAGCCGGTCCGTGGCCACCGAGCTGCGACGCTACACCGCCGACATCATCGATCATCGTCCGGACCATCGGACGATCGTGCGCTGCATGGAACTGCAGCAGGGGCTGAGCAATGTCCTGTTCATGCTTGAAGCCGTGTCCGAGTTCGTGAGCTCGGTACAGATCGTCCTGACGGCGGCGCCCCAGCACGCGACCGTCGGCAACGTGGTCGAGTCGCTGCATCTGATCCTGGGTGTGCTGGTCGAGGCGCTGGAGGGGCAGGAGGACGCGGAGCCGGACATTGCTCGCAAGATGCTCGGGCAGCGGGGCGATCTTCTGGATTCGATCCGGATGAAGATGCTTGCCGATCCGGCGCATGCCTCGGCACCGATCGTGGAGGCCCAGTTCCAGGTGACGCTGCTCTTCGAGCGGATCCTGTGGCTGGGCAACGCGACCCTGACCCTCCTCTGTCATCCCAGGGACCCGGAGTCCCGGACGGTGTCGGCAAGTTCCGATCCGGGCCCGGAGGTGCAGGGCCGCGCCGCCTGACGGTCGCGCGGACCGCCGCGATCGCTCCCGCCACCGCCGAGGTCCGGCCTTGACTCCGGTCGGCCGGGGATGGCGGTATCCTCGGCCCCGGGGAGGGGTGCCGTCAGCCAGGTCCGGCCCGCGGTAGCCTCCTCTCCATCACACCCGCACCTCACCGGCAGGAAGGCCCGCAGACCGCATGACCATGAACGCCGCCCCGACCTCCGGCGGGCAGACCGCCTCCTTTGCCATCGTCACGACCCTGTTCTTCACCTGGGGCTTCATCACCTCGGTGATCGACCCGCTGATCCCGTCGGTCCGGGCCATCTTTCACCTGTCATTCGCCGAGAGCATGCTGACCCAGTTCGCCTTCTTCGTGGCCTACGGGGTCGTGTCGCTCCCGGCCGCGCGGCTGGTGGCGCGGCTGGGCTCCGCCACCGCGGTGATGATGGCGCTGTGTGTCATGCTGGCGGGCTGCCTGCTGATGCCGGTGGCGACCTATGTCAGCGCCTATGCCCTCGTGCTGGTGGCCCTGTTCGTGATCGCCGGCGGGGTGACCGTGCTGCAGGTGGCGGCCAACCCCCTGGCCGCCGCCCTCGGGCGGCCGGAGCGGTCTCACCTGCGCCTCACCCTGTCCCAGGCCTTCAACAGCCTTGGCACCGTGGCCGGCCCGTATTTCGGAGCCATGGTCATGCTGCGGGGCGGGGTCTTCGCCGGCGGTGGCGGGGCCGCGGCGCGGGCGCAGTCCCTGCGGCAGATCGATACCTCGTTCTTCATCGTCGCGGGGCTGATCATCGCCTTGACCGGGTTCATCTTCCTCGTCCGGAAGTCGCTGGCCGCGGGGGACACCGCCCCGGCCGACGGTGCGGACACCCGGGTGATCCGGGCCCTGCGCTCGCCCTGGGCACTGTTCGGGGGGCTTGCGATTTTCCTCTATGTGGGCGCGGAAGTGTCCATCGGGTCGATGATGATCAACTTCCTGCACCAGACCGACGTGATGGCCGTAACCCTAGAGGCGGCCGGTAAGCTGCTGGCACTCTACTGGCTGGGGGCGATGGTGGGGCGGTTTGCGGGCAGCGCCGCCATGACCCGGATTCCCGCGGCCCGGCTGCTCACGGGCGTGGCGGTGGGGGCGGCGCTGCTGTGCCTCGGGGCCTGTCTGACCGGCGGACCCGTGGCGGGCATCATTGCCCTCTGCATCGGACTGTTCAACGCGATCATGTTCCCGACCATCTTCACCCTGACCCTCGAGCGGTCCTCGGCGTCCGCTGCGGCGACGTCGGGCCTGCTGTGCATGAGTATCGTCGGAGGCGCGGTCCTGCCGCCCCTGACAGGTCTCCTCGCCGACCGTCTCAATCTACACTTGGCCTTCCTGCTGCCGATGGCTGCCTATGGTGCGATAGCGGTCTTCGCCGCCGCTGCCGCGCGGACCGTGCCGTCGGGCGTTTCGGCGGTCGCGCGGTCAGCGCACTAGAGAGGGATCAACGGTTGGCCGACAGCGCCCGGGGCACCGAGGGCTGAGCTGAGGGTCCGGTGCGGGCCGTCAGTCATGGTCCCGGGGAGTGGGGGTGTGGACATTTCTATGCTAAAAAGTCGCCAATTCACGTAACACGGGCCGTTCGGTTCCGGTTTATGGCCAGCATCGACGTCACGGGATTTGGGCTTACTATCTCCCCAAACAACCTAACGACCCCACGCTAGGCACCGTATCGTCACCAGAGCCGGCTGACACCGAAGGTGTCAAATAGCGCCTCATTTGACACCAGAACCATACCGTCGGCTTGCGCTTGTGCGATCAGAAAACGGTCGAAGGGGTCCTTGTGAGAGATATTCATCTCGCCAGCTAGCCTGGCGTGCTGGACACTGATCGGGAGTTCCGTGAATCCTTGGGCAGCAACGATGGTTTCGAAGTCCTGAGCTAGCACTGCCGCGCCCGACAATTTGCCTATGCGGAACTTGGTGGCCACTTCCATTGCTGAAGCCGCACTCACAGCCACGCTGTTGGCGTAATCCTCGATCGCTTCTCTGGCGCGGACGCTCAGGGCTGCGTTTCCGGCCAGCCACCAGATCAAGGCATGTGTGTCGAGCAGGAGTTTCAAGCCAGATCCCATTTGCCGAGTTCGTCATCGGGCAAGGGTTCATCGAAACGTGAATCGATTGCGATCTTTCCCTCAAGCGCACCGAAATTCCTACGCCCTACTGCCTCAACGGGCACAAGGCGGACCACGGGTACACTGCCGCGGGCGATCACGACATCTCCTCCAGCCAAGGCCTCCGCAATGAGCTTGGACAAGTTGGTCTTGGCTTCATGAACGGTGAATTGGGTCATCAG
>DAINBM010000255.1:0-4462 GCA_036732965.1 Caulobacteraceae bacterium
AGGAGATGTTGTTCATCCGCGGGAAGGCCATGTCCGGCGCGCCGATCATCAGCGGCACGAACCAGTTGCCGAAGCCGCCGATCATGGCGGGCATGACCATGAAGAAGATCATGATCAGGCCGTGGGCGGTGATCACGGCATTGTAGCCGTGCGGGCTTGCCTCGATGATGCCGAGCTGGGCCAGCCAGGAGCCGGGCTTGAACAGCTGGATGCCGGGATAGGCCAGCTCCCAGCGGATCAGGCCGGACAGGGCCCCACCGACGATCCCGGCCATGATGGCGAACAGGATGTAGAGGGTGCCGATGTCCTTGTGATTGGTCGAGAACAGCCACCGCTGGATGAACGGCGGCTTGTGATCGTGCTCATCAGCGTGAGCGGTATGGGCGGACGAAGCCATGCTGTGTCTTGCCTCTGGACTTTTACTTTAGCCCTGCGTGGTCGCAGGCTTGGCGGCGGCCGGGGCCGCAGGGGAAACGGCGGAAGCGGAGGTCGCGGCGGGTGCCGGAGCCAGCGCGGCCGGGGTCGCGGCGACCGCCGGCTTGGCGTGGGTGGCGACCCAGGCCTCGTAGTCGGCCGGGCTGCGCACATCGACCATGATCGGCATGAAGTAGTGCTGCACGCCGCACAGTTCATTGCACTGGCCGTAGTAGATGCCCGGCTTCTCGGCCTTGAACCAGACGCTGTTCACACGGCCGGGGACCGCGGTGGACTGGACGCCGAAGGCGGGAATGAAGAAGGCGTGCAGCACGTCGGCACCGGTCACCAGCACCTGAACGGTCTTGCCCGCCGGCACGACCAGGGGATTGTTCACGGCCAGCTTGAAGGGCAGCCCCTTGGCCTTGGCCTGTTCCTCGGTCAGCGGATTGGAATCGAAGCTGAAGCCCCCGGCCGCGGCCTTGGGATACTCATAGGACCAGTACCACTGGTTGCCCGTGGCCTTCAGGGTCAGGTCCGCCTTCGGCATGTCGTGTTCGCGGTAGAGAAGCTGGAACGACGACACGGCGATCACCATCAGGATGATCACCGGAACCGTGGTCCACGCGATCTCGAGCAGGGTGTTGTGGCTGAACTGGGCGGGCTTCGGATTGGCGCGCTTGTTGTAGCGCACGACGATCCAGAGCAGCAGGGCCAGGACGAACAGGGTGATGCCGGTGATGATCGGCATCAGCAGATCATTGTGGAACGCGATCTGCTGCGACCGGATCCCCAGCGGCCCGTCGGCCGACGGCTGCAACCCGATGGCCCGGTCCACCGGCTGGCCGACCACGTTCTGGGCCAGCGCCGTACCGGTCGTCATCGCCGCGTATGCGCCGAACGTCGCGATCGCCGCGACCGACTTCAGCCTATCCATCACCATGCCTGTGTCGTCCTCATCAAGGCGAAGCCTGCAGGCTTCCTGCGCGCCGAATCCGCGAGACCGGTCACACCAGCCTTGCATACCGGACTTCGGCCAGGAATCCCCGCTCTGGCGTCGCGATCACTCGCGGGAGCACTTAGACCCTAGATGAACGGTTGCCAAGGCGGTTGCCGGGGGGAATGCCGGGAAATCGCGGGTTTCCGGTGCGGAATGGACGGTCCGCGCGCCGGGCGCACACGGATTGGTGAAGTCGGATCGGCCTCTCCAGCCCCGACACGGGCTTGCCTTGACGTTTACGTAAGAGGCATATTATCGACGGTAACTTACAAACAAAAACGGACCGGGAGAATGCGGATGCCCATCGAGTACAGTCGCCCCGAACGCTACAACGAAGCGCGCTACCACGACCTGCGTCCGGCGGATCCCCGGCGCACCGACCTTCGGCGGCCGGAGCGGAGCTTCACCATCCGGCAGCTGTGCGTGGAATTCCGCGTGACCCCCCGGGCCCTGCGCTTCTACGAGGACAAGGGCCTTCTGTTCCCGGCCCGCGACGGCATGAACCGGGTCTATTCCACCCGGGACCGGGCCCGCCTGCAGCTGATCCTGCGCGGCAAGCGCGTGGGCTTCAGCCTGTCCGAGATCCGCGAGATCCTGGACCTGTACGATGAGAAGGACGGCGGGGCGGTTCAGGCCGCCCGCTCCCTGAAGAAGTTCCGCGAGCGGATCGAGGCGCTGAAGCAGCAGCGGGAGGACATCGACGGGGCCATCCAGAATCTGGAGGAAGGCTGCGTCCGGCTGGAAGGCCAGCTGACCGAGAGCCGCCCGGACCTGCTGCCCCGGGCTGAGGCCTATGATTCGGTCCTGCGCGCCCGGCTCGACGGCTCGGCCGAGGCGGCGCTGCCCCTGACAAAATAGCAGCGCTTGCGCTAAGGTACGTCCCGGATCGGCCCCGGACCCTGCCAGAGATCTGGCGCGGTCCGGGCACCGGTCCACCCCCTTGATCCCAGCCCGTCCCCAACGCCACACCCGAGGCCCAAGTCCCATGACCTATCGCGCACCGATCCGTGATCATGCCTTCATCCTGCGGGACGTGCTGAACCTCGAGGCCCATGCGGACCTTCCGGGCTTCGAGGATGCCCAGATCGACACGGTGGAGCAGATCCTCGAGGAGGGCGGGCGCTTCTGCGAAGAGGTGCTGGCCCCGCTGAACACCGTCGGCGACAAGGAAGGCTGCCGCTGGTCGCCGGATCACACGGTGAAGACCCCCACAGGCTTCAAGGCGGCGCTGGACCAGATGGTGGAGGCCGGCTGGCCCAACCTGATGGGGGCGCCGGCCTATGGGGGGCAGGGCCTGCCCGCCGTGGTCGCCACCGCTTTCCAGGAGATGATCTCCTCGGCCAACATGGCCTTCGGCATGTATCCGGGCCTGACCGCCGGAGCCTATGCGGCCATCCTCGAGGGCGGGTCTGACGAACAGAAGGCGCTCTATCTGCCGAAGATGGGTGCCTGCCAGTGGGGCGGGACCATGAACCTGACCGAACCCCAGTGCGGCACGGATCTGGGCCTCCTGCGCACCAAGGCCGTCCCCCAGGGCGACGGCACCTATCGGATCAGCGGCCAGAAGATCTGGATCTCCGCCGGCGAGCACGACCTCACGGAGAACATCGTCCATCTGGTCCTGGCAAGGATCGAGGGGGCTCCGGCCGGCGTGAAGGGTATCAGCCTGTTCATCGTGCCGAAGTTCATTCCCGATGCCGATGGCAATCCGGGGGTGCGCAACCAGGTGTTCTGCGCGGGCCTCGAGGAAAAGATGGGCATCCACGGCAATGCCACCTGCGTCATGTCCTACGAGGAGGCGACCGGCTGGCTGATCGGGGAGGAGAACAGCGGCCTCAAGCTGATGTTCGTGATGATGAACGAGGCCCGGCTGGGCGTCGGCGTCCAGGGCCTGGCCCAGGGCGAGGCGGCCTATCAGGCTGCCGCCGCCTTCGCCAAGGACCGGCTGCAGGGCCGCTCCCTCACCGGACCCAAGAACGCTGATGGCCCGGCCGACCCGATCCTGGTCCACCCCGACGTGCGGCGGATGCTGATGGATGCCCGGGCCACGCTGGAAGGCGGTCGCGCCTTCATGCTGTGGACCTCCCTGCACGGGGACCTCGCCCGCCTGTCCCCGGACGAGGCCGTGCGCGAAAAGGCCCACGACTACATGGGCCTCCTGACCCCGGTGGTGAAGGCCTACCTGACGGACAAGGGGTTCAAGATCGCCTCGGATGCCATGCAGGTCCACGGCGGGTCCGGCTTCACCGAGCACTTCCCCGCCTCCCAGTACCTCCGGGACAGCCGCATCACCCTGATCTATGAGGGCACCAACGGCGTCCAGGCCCTGGACCTCGTGGGTCGCAAGCTGGCGGCCAAGGGCGGCCGGGCGGTGATGAGCTTCTTCGCCGAGATCGACGGCTTCGTCACCGAGAACGCCTCGGACGACGCCCTCGCGCCCTTCATCCACGGGCTGAAGGACACCAAGGACAAGCTGCAGGATGCCACCCTGTGGCTGATGCAGAATGGTCTCGCCAACCCGGACAATGCCGGGGCCGCCTCCACCGACTATCTGCACCTGTTCGGCCTGACGGCGCTCGCCTACATGTGGGCCAAGCTCGCCAAGGCGGCCCAGCTGCGGATCGCCGCCGGCGACACCGACCCCTACTATGCCAACAAGCTGGTGACCGGCCGCTATTTCGTGGAGCGCCACCTGCCCGACGCCGCCGCCCATCTGGCCAAGCTCAAGACCGGGGCGAGCCTGCTCATGCAGCTCCCCGCCGACGCATTCTGATCCCTGCAACAGACAGAGACACCTGAGGAAACCCCATGTCCGTGCTGAACATCGACCGCCCCGACTTCCTGAAGGAAGAGGACATCGTCATCTTCGAAGACGCCGTCGGCAAGTTCTTCGACGAACACGCCCCCCCGTCACGCACCGCCAAGTGGCGGGAGGACGGCGTGGTGGAGCGCGAGATGTGGAAGGAAGCGGCGGACGCAGGCCTGCTGTGCCTGTCCATGCCCGAGGAGTTCGGCGGGGCCGGCGGCGACTATCGGCACGAGGTGGTG
>DAINBM010000256.1:0-4450 GCA_036732965.1 Caulobacteraceae bacterium
ATCCGTCGGCGATCCTAGTTCGGCGGCAGGGTGGAGACGGGCGCGCCCAGGAGGTTCGGCGACCCGTCCACGGGTGTGGACGACAAGGGGGTCAGCTTCTGGTTCGGGTCCTGGATGTCCCGCTTGGTCTTGGGCGCATTGTCCGAGGACGGGGGCGGGTCGGGCTGATCCGCGGCCGCGTTGCTGTTCACCGGCGCGCGCTGCTTCTCGGTCTTCTCCGCCTTGGCAGCGGCGTCCGCCGCCTGTCTGGCCTGATAATCCGCCCGGGCGGCGTCCCCGAACATGGGCGCCCCCTGCTTGAGGGGCCCGACCTTGCCGCAGGCGGTCAGGGACAGGGCGAGGAGACCAACGGCCAGCAGGGGCCGTCCCGCATTAAGCTTCGCCATTTGAGAGCCGTTCCTTCCAGAGACTGACCTGACGGCGGACCTCCGTCGGAGCGGCCCCGCCATAGCTGATACGGCTGGCGACGGAACGCTCCGGCGTCAAGACCTGATAGACATCGGCGGTGATTCCGGCCTCGATCGCCTGAAGCTCCGACAGCGGCAGGTCGGGCAGGTCGACCCCGAGCTGCTCGGCCCGCTTCACGGCCGCCCCGGTGACGTGGTGGGCCCGGCGGAACGGCATGTCGAGGGTGCGGACCAGCCAGTCGGCGAGGTCCGTGGCGGTGGAAAAGCCGGACGCCGCCGCCGCCGCCATCCGCGTCCGGTCCGGGGTCAGGTCGCGGACCATGCCCGCCATGGCGGCGAGCGCCAGATCAAGCGCGTCGAACGCCTCGAACACCGGCACCTTGTCCTCCTGCATGTCCTTGGAATAGGCCAGCGGCAGACCCTTCATGACCAGGGTGAGGCTGGTCAGGGCCCCGAAGATGCGCCCGGTCTTGGCCCGGATCAGCTCGGCGGCGTCCGGGTTGCGCTTCTGCGGCATGATGGACGACCCGGTGGTGAAGGCGTCCGACAGGCCGACAAAGCCGAATTGCGGCGTGACCCAGATCACCAGTTCCTCGGCAAGGCGTGACAGGTGCGTGGCCGTGATGGAGGCCGCGGACAGGGCCTCGAGGGCGAAGTCGCGATCGGAGACGCTGTCGAGGGAATTGGCCGTGGGCCGGTCGAAGCCGAGCGCCGCCGCCGTGGCGTGGCGGTCGATGGGGAAGGGGGACCCGGCCAGGGCCGCGGCACCGAGGGGGCATTCGTTCATCCGCGTGCGGGCGTCGGCGAACCGGGCCGCGTCCCGGCCGAACATCTCCACATAGGCCATCAGGTGATGGCCGAAGGTCACCGGCTGGGCCGGCTGCAGATGGGTGAAGCCGGGCATCAGGGTCTCCGCCTCGGCCTCTGCCCGTTCCAGCAGTGCCCGCTGCAGGTCCGTGAGCTGGGCCCGGGCATGGTCGCAGGCGGACCGGACCCAGAGACGGAAGTCCACGGCGACCTGGTCGTTGCGGGACCTCGCGGTGTGCAAGCGTCCGGACGGGTCGCCGATCAGTTCCGCGAGCCTCGCCTCCACATTCATGTGGATGTCCTCGTAGCGGTCGCGGAACGGGAAGGTGCCGGCCTCGATCTCGGCATGGATGGTATCGAGCCCGCCCTGGATCCGGGCACCGTCGGCGGCGGAGATGATCCCCTGGGCCACCAGCATGGCCGCATGGGCCTTGGAGCCCGCCAGATCCTGGGCCCACAGACGACGGTCGAAGCCGATGGAGACATTGATGGCCTGCATCAGGTCCGCGGGCTCGCGTTCGAAGCGTCCACCCCATATATCCTGACCCTTGGACGCAGGCGCGGGGCTTTGAGGCTTTTCGGTCATGAGTGAAAACGAACCTTCCGGTCAGAGAGGCGGATCGCCGGTCCAGCGGTGGATCCCCTGGCTCGCGGCAAGCGGCGCAGTGGCCGTGGGGCTCCTCTACATCATCGGGACCCAACTCATCAAACCCGTTGCGCGGGCGGCCGAGGGGCCGGCCGGTTCGGCGATCAATACCGGACCGGCGACCGTGTCCGAAGCCGCGCCTGGCCAGCTGCACGTGATCCCGGCGCTGGGGGCCAGGGGGTCGGGCCCGCTGGCCCCGGACACCCCGTTCCTCGACGGTGAGGGCCACAAGGTCACCCTGGCCCAGTTCCGGGGCAAGGTGGTGCTTCTCAACCTGTGGGCCACGTGGTGCACGCCGTGCAAGATCGAGATGCCGGCGCTGGCGCGGCTCCAGGCCACCTATGCGGGCAAGGATGTGGTGGTGGTGGCCCTGAGCATCGACAGCGCCAAGGCCGAGACCAAGGCCCGGGCCTTCATCGCCCAGAACCCGCCGCTGACCCTCTATCGGGATCCGGACTACGCCCTGCCGCCCACCTTCTCGCCCCCGGTGCTGGGCGTGCCCGCCACCTTCTTCATCGATCGCGGCGGCCATGTGCGCGGACGGGTGGACAGCGATGCGGACTGGACCGGCCCCAAGGCCCGCGCCGCGGTGGACCAGCTGCTGGCGGAATAGTTTGCCTTGTTATCGCCCGACAGCTGCGGCAAGCCTTTCGCCATGATGCACCGTCGCCGCCTCGTCACGTCCCTCGCCGCCCTCGGCGGAATTGCCGCGCTGCCGGTCCCGGCCCTCGCCAGGCTGGCGACACCGTTCGACCTGAAGGGGCTTGTGGCCCGGGAGCAGGTACCGGCTCTGGGCGTGATCGTCGTCACCTCGACCCAGGTGAAGCATCTGGAGGTGCAGGGGCGACGGCGGCTCGGAGGCCCGGCACCGGTCAATGCCAAGGACAGCTGGGCGATCGGCGACCATTCCATGGCCGTGACCGCCGCCGTCTTTGCCCGGATCGTGGAGAGCGGGAAACTCGGCTGGAACGCGCGGCTTGACAGTCTGGCACCCGGCCTGCCGCAGCTCGGACCTCTGTGGCAGGGCAGCACGGTGGAGACCTTTCTGGCCCATCGTTCGGGTCTCGACGACACCAGCCTGATCAACCAGCCGTGGCTGGCCGAGCGTCTCGGCGACCGCCGCCCCGCCCGGATGCAGCGCGCCGAGTTGCTGGCCCAGGTCCTTGCGACGGAACCCGCGGCCCGGCCGGGTGACTTCCTGCCGGGCCGGACGAACTACATGGTGGCCGCAGCCCTCCTCGAGCACGTGACCGGACAGGCCTTCGAGGATCTGGCCAAGGCCGAGGCGTTCGACTGGTGGGGGGCGACCGATGCGGGCTTTGGTCCACCGCTCGGGGATGCGCCCGTCGGCCATCGGCGGCTGGCCAGCGGCGGCCTCGAGGCCGTGGCGGTCGGAGCGGGGGCTGACATTCCGTCCATCCTCAACCCCGCCTGCGGCATGCACATGACCCTGTCCGACTACGGACGCTTCCTGCAGCTGCTGCTCAGCGACGGCGGGGGGTGGCTGAAGCCCGGCTCCCTCACCCATCTGGCCCGGCCCTGGAACAAGGCCCCGACGGGCTACGGCCTCGGCTGGCGGTTCAGCGATGACGCGGAATGGGCCAAGGGCCCAACCCTGACGCAGGAGGGGGGCGATGCGGGCTGGCGGGCCCAGGCTGTCCTCGCTCCGGCCCGGGATCTGGGACTCATTGCGGTGACCAATGCCGATAGCGACCATGCCTGCCGCGCGGTGATCGACGCGGCCGTGAAGTCCTTTGCCCAGGATGCACCGGTCTTCAACGAACTGAAGTTCTGATCCCGCGACCGCGCAGACGGTCCGGGCCCCTGGGAAGGATGCCGCACCCATGATCGAACGCACCCTCGACCTGATCACGCCGCACGGGGCGATGACGACCTTCATCTGCCACCCCGAGCGGGAGGGGCCGCACCCGCCGATCCTGTTCTACATGGATGCTCCGGCCATCCGGGAGGAGCTGCGGGACATGGCACGGCGGCTGGCGACGGTGGGCTACTACGTCATGCTGCCGAATCTCTACTACCGGGCGGGTGTGATGGAGCTGGACTGGCGGCCCGACAATCCCGAGGTCCGGGCTCGGATGATGGAGCTGATGGGTGGTCTCACCATCCCGATGATCATGGACGACACCGACGCGCTGATCGCATTCCTGGATGCGGATTCGGCGGCGAAGGCGGGTCCCATCGGTACCCTGGGCTACTGCATGAGCGGTCCGTTCGCCATCAATGCGGCGGCGAGGCATCCCGCCCGGGTCACGGCGGCGGCGTCGATCTACGGGGTGCGGCTGGTCACCGATCAGCCGGACAGTCCGCATCTGGCCGCGGCCCGGGCCCCGGCGGAATACTATGTGGCCTGTGCCGAGACCGATGTCTGGGCCCCGCAGGAAATGGTGGCGGCATTCCGCGAGGCCATGCGCACCGAGGGCGTGAACGCGGAGGTGGAGATCCATCCCGGCGTCGAGCACGGCTTTGCCTTCCCCCAGCGCCCGGCCTTCAACAAGCCGGCGGCGGAGCGGCACTGGGAGCGCCTGTTCTCCCTGTACCGCCGCCGCCTCTATGGCCGCTCAGCGGTCTC
>DAINBM010000257.1:0-4441 GCA_036732965.1 Caulobacteraceae bacterium
CACGCCATGTTCGGTGAGGCGATCCTGCAGGTCTCGACCAAGCTGCGTGACGGACCGGCCCAGATGCTGTCCGAATGCATCGCCACCTTCGGTCTTCTGGCGACCATTCTCGGCTGCGGTCGGTTCAACGGAAGCTTCACCCCCCTGGGTGTGGGGCTCTATATCACCGCCGCCTACTGGTTCACCGCATCGACGTCGTTCGCCAATCCGGCCGTGACCCTGGCGCGCAGCCTGTCCGATACCTTTGCGGGGATTGCCCCCCCGTCCGTGCCGGGGTTTGTCGTCGCCCAGATGGCCGGTGCCGTGACCGCGGTCTGGCTGTTCGCCTGGCTTTTGAAGGAGGATCCGACCCCGTGACCGACGCCCCCTTTCCCATCACCATCTACCACAACCCCAAGTGTGGGACGTCACGCAACACACTGGCGATCATCCGGGCAGCAGGCTATGCGCCCGAGGTGGTGGAGTATCTGACGACGGGCTGGACCCTGGCAGGGCTCGAGGCCCTGCTCCAGGCCATGGGGGCCGCGCCGCAGGACATCCTGCGGGAGCGGGGAACCCCGGCGGCGGAGCTCGGACTGCTCGGGCCCGACGTGAGCCCTGACACGATCCTTGAAGCCATGGTGCAGCATCCGGTGCTGGTGAACAGGCCGATCGTCGTCACGCCGCGGGGGACACGGCTGTGCCGCCCGTCGGAGGCCGTCCTCGATCTCCTCGATCGCCGACCGACCCACTTCACCAAGGAAGACGGCGAGGTCGTGCCCCTCTGAGGCCCAGGGCGGACGCGAAGGGTCACAACGTCCCTAGGCTCCGGCGGCAGACGGCGGCATTATCGGCGCGATGTCAGCATCCAGACGATGCCGTGATCCAAACAGGGAGCCAGGAATGAAGATCGACAACACGATCGCCGCCGTTGTCACGGGCGGTGCCTCCGGACTGGGCCGTGCGAGCGCCGAAGCCCTGGCCGCCGCGGGGGTCCGGGTTGCCATCTTCGACGTGAACGAAGCGGGGGGGCAGGCGGTCGCCGAGGCCATTGGCGGCGTGTTCTGCAAGGTGGACATCACCTCGGAGGAGGGCGTCGTCGAGGGCTATGCCAAGGCCCGGGCCGCGCACGGGCAGGAGCGGATCGTCGTCCACTGCGCCGTCGTGTCCGGCGGGGGCAAGACCATCTCCTTCGACAAGGAGACGGGGGTCTACAAGCGCAATCCCACGGAGATGATCGCCCGCTCCGCCGAGGGGATCTTCACCGCCAGCTACCGGATTGCGTCCCACGGGGCGCTGGGCATGGCCAATTCCGATCCGCTCAACGACGATGGGGAGCGGGGGGTCATCATCCTCACATCGTCGGCCGCCTCCCAGGACGGCCAGATCGGGCAGGTGGCCTATGGTGGCGGCAAGGGGGCGGTCAATTCCATGGTCCTGCCGATGGCCCGCGACCTGATGGATCTGGGCATCCGGGTCAATGCCATCGTACCCGGCATCTTCGCCACACCGCCGATGCTGGCGGTGAAGGACCGGGCGCCGGCCATCTTCGCCGGGCTGGCTGCCTCGGTCCCGTTCCCCAAGCGCCTCGGACATCCGCCCGAATTCGGCAGCCTGGTGCTGGAACTGGCACGGAACGGGTATTTCAACGGGCAGTGCATCCGCCTCGACGGTGCAATCCGGATGCCTCCGCGCTAGACCTCCCCGGGCGAAACCTCCCCGGGGAGGACACACCGAGACGTAACGGACGACATCAGATGAGCTTGAACCTGACCGGGTCAAACGGCCGGAGCCTTGCGCCGCCGCGAACCCTGCCAACCCCTGCGGGGACTCGGTGCAGGCTGCCGCGCCGGCTCGTCGCCGTCGCCGTGCCGGCCCTTCTTGCCTGCGGCCCGGTGCGCGCCGAGGGCGTCGTGTCCGCCAATGTAGTGGAAGAGGTGATCGTCACCGCCGGGAAGACCGCGGCGACGGTGCAGGCCACGCCCATGAGCGTCTCGGCGCTCAGCGGCACGCAGTTGAAGGCCGCCGGCATCACCCGCCTCGAGGATCTCACCCGCAGTGTACCCGGCGTCTCCATGCGCACGGCCGGCGCCGGTCAGACCGAATATGAGATCCGCGGCGTGGCATCCAACGGCGGGTCGTCCCCCACCGTGGCCTTCTATCTCGACGAAACCCCGCTCTCGCCGCCGGCCCTGTCGCAGAGTGGAAAGACGGTCATCGATCCCGATCTGTTCGACCTGGACCGGGTCGAGATCCTCCGGGGGCCGCAGGGCACCCTCTACGGGGCCGGGGCGATGGGCGGTGCCATCCGGGTCCTCCCGAAACTGCCGGTGCTCGGGGTCGCCTCCGCCGAAGTTCACGGGGCGTTGTCGAGTACCGAGGGCGGCGGGGCGAACGGTGGGGCGGACCTCGTGCTGAACACGGGCGTGGGTCCGGATCTGGCCGTTCGCCTGGTGGCCGACCATGCCCGCCGCAGCGGATGGATCGACGAGGTGATCCTCAAGAACGCGCCGGTGGATCCCCTCGGCGGGGCCGTGGTGCCCGGCGGGCCCTTTGTGCGCACCCTGCTGTCCGGGACACAGCAGGCGGTTCGCCCGGCCTATAACGACCTTGTGCGGTCTTCGGTCCGCCTGTCGGCGCTCTACCACCCGAACGACGCGTTCTCGGCGCTGGTCATGGTGATGGGCCAGTCCATGCACCAGAACGGATATGACGAGTTCGACGCCTCCCAGTCCTCCCCGGTCCGGTTCGATCCGCAGCCGACGCGGCGGCAGACGCACTTCCAGGAGAGTGCCGTCCCGGAATTCACGAACGACGCCATCGACATCTACAGCCTGAAGCTGACCTACAAGGCCCATGATCTCGAGTTGACGAGCGCGACAAGCTACTGGAATCGCAGGACATCCCAGCAGCAGGATGCGGGCGAGAACTTTGCCTGGGTCTATCAGCAGCTGTTCTGCGGCGCGCCGACGGCGTGCCTTCCCACCGCCGGTGTGCCTGCCGGGTACTACCGACCCTACCCCTACACGTCCCCCATAGGCTTTGCCCTGCAGCAGACGGATGCGACGCGGCAGCTGTCCCAGGAATTCCGGGCGGTCTATGCGACGGACCGGTCCCAGCTGGTGGCGGGTGTGTTCTATTCGGACCTCCGGTCCACCTGGTCCGAGACGGGCGGTGACCCCCGGTTGAGCGTGCTGACCCCGGAGGGGACGAACCCCGCCGGCCTCACCTTCGCCGCGCGAAATCCCTATGCGATCACCCAGTCCTCCGTCTTCTCGGACGGATGGCTCAAGATCGGTCAGGCCTGGCGCCTGGGTGCGGGCGTGAGGTGGTACCAGTACAGCACCCGGGCCGATGTCTATGAGTGGGGGGCGACGGCCTTCACGCTGAACCCGGATATCGCGACCCGGCCCAGCCGTCCCATCCGCAGCACCAAGGGCGATCAGGGGATCAATCCGCGGCTCGATCTGTCCTACATCCCGAACGAGGACCTGACGGTCTATGCGACGGTGGCCCGGGGGTTCCGGCCGGGGGGCGCGAACCAGGGTCTGCCCAGCATCTGTGCATCGTCGGCCGCTCCGCCGTTCTCATCCGACAGCGTGGTCAGTTACGAGGCGGGGGAGAAGTGGCGGCTCTGGGACGGAAAGCTGACCGTCAATGCCGATCTCTTCTACATGTCCTGGCACGGGGTGCAGCAGGCGCTGACCCTGCCCTGCGGCTACCAGATCATCGCCAATGCGGGCAACGGCCGCACCTTCGGGCCCGAGATCGAAATGGTCGCCAAGCCGACCCCGCGCCTGCAGCTGACCTTCAGCGGCGCCGTCACCGACGCCAAGCTCGATCATCCCGACGCCACCTATCTGGCAAGCCTGTTCGCCTCGCCGAACCCCAACGGCATTCCGGGGTGCGACGGGCGGACACAGACCTGCAAGGCCCTGCCGATCCTCAATGTTCCCCGGGCGAACTTCCACCTCGGGGCAGCCTACCGGTTCGACCTTGGCCCTGACACACCCCTGACGCTGCGGGTCGACGGCAGCCATGTCGGTTCGGCCTATGACATCTCCTACTACTATCCGGTCCGGTTGCCGGCGAACACGATCGCCAATGTCAGGGCCTCAATGCCGGTTCGTGGGGGCCTGATGGATGTCTACGTCACCAACCTCACCAATGTCGTCACCTGGAACACGGCAAACAATACAAGCTTCCAGTACAATTCCCCCTCGGTCATGAGGGTATCGACCAACCAGCCCAGAACGATCGGCGTTGAATATTCCTTTATTTATTGATCGTGAAAGGATGATTTGTTCGTGAGACGAGAATTGAATGTCTGAGTTCTTCGGGTCGGGTCTGGATGTAACCGGGGCGGACGACTGGGAGCGTCCGGTCGTGACCAGTCTTCTGGACACGGATTTCTACAAGTTCCTGATGGGCAACTTCATACGTCGGAACTACCCGGATGCCG
>DAINBM010000258.1:0-4351 GCA_036732965.1 Caulobacteraceae bacterium
GGCCAGCAGCGGAGCACCCGGCGTGAACAGGTCGGCATTCCAGGCGTCCCAGCCATAGCCGTCGGGCGACCCTGCGCAGCCGGGGCGATCCTCCGGACACGGAGATTCGCGATAATGGTAGTCACCCACATGGATCACGAGGTCCGGCTTCCACGCCGCCGCCTGGGCCGCGATCCGGGCAAACGGGTAGGCCGCCGGAACATTGCAGTCCTGATAGGCATTCTCGCTCTGCTTCAGACGGCAGCCGGTGTCCCCGATCACCACCATTCGATCGACCCGCGACGGCGGCAGCGGCAAGGCCACGTCATCACTGCGAACACGGACGATATCGGAGGGTACCACCGCCTCGCAGACGCTGACCGGGAACACGGACGGCTTGCCCGGTGATCCGGCTTCCGAGCGGCCGCGGGTCGGCACGGTACCGGCGGGCTGGCGCAGGGACAGGGCGAGGCTCTGCCGTCGTCCGTCGGCCCCGACGGCATCCAGCTCGGGGCAGGTCGCGGCGGTCGTCACCACCCGCGCGATCCGCGCCCCGTTCTCGCCGAGCACGACGTAGCGGGCCACCACGGGGGACGGTGCCGCCTGGGCAAGACCCGCAGACAGGACCAACGCCCCGGCCGCCGCCAGCACCCGCTTCAGGGCCCTTTCCATGCACCGGATCATCCTAGCCCTCCTGCGCCAGAGCCAGACGATGCAGCAGCGCGCGATAGTCGGCCAGCTGCGTCGTCTCGCCCCCTTCGATCTTGCCCTGGTCATCATAGCGCCGCAGCCGGACCGCATCCGCGGCAAAGGGCATGGCCTCGAACTGGCGGACCTGGACCGGATCGAACGGCCCGCCCTGCAGGGTCAGGGAATGGACGGATGCCGCGCTCAATCCCTCCAGATAGCCGGGCTCGGTCGCGCACAGATACCGCTTGGCCGCCACGTGAAGGGCAATCGGCTGGACCACCTCCGGGCCGAAGATCGCCGCCAGGGCGTCCGCGCCCAGCATCTCGTGCATTTCATCCGTCGAGGGATTATCCGGATCGAGCAGGCGCTCCACTTCCAGCAGGTGGCCGTAGTCATGCAGCAGGCTGGCTGCCACCAGCGCCTCGCCGGCACCGTCCCGTGCGGCCAGTTCGGCGCACTGCAGGGCGTGGGCGGTCTGGCTGACCCGTTCGCCATAGTGCCGGTCCCCATGACGGACAAAGGCTTCCAGAACCTGATCGACAGCAATGGACGACATGGACAGATCTTTCTCCGGCGCGGGCCGGTGGGACAGGCGGGGATCGGACGGTTCCGGATGTATCGGGCCGACCTCGGGCCCTTCTATCTCGAAAATATGACGGTGGATGACTTTCGGACAGGGCGTTCTCATCGGGTCTGATTTCCGCTAGGCAACGGATCGTGGATCGGGCTGCGGCCAAATGCCGGGCCGCCATCGAAGGTTCCGTCCATGGCCACTTCCCCGCGCCCCGTCTACGACCTCGCCATCATCGGTGCCGGGATCATTGGTCTGGCCATGGCCACTGTCGCGTCCCGTCTCGGCAAGCGGGTGGTGGTGATCGAGCGGTCGGTGCGGGCCCACGGGGCGTCCATCCGCAATTTCGGCTTCATCACCGTCACCGGCCAGGCCCGCGGGGAAAGCTGGCGGCTGGCCCGCCGCACCCGCGACGTCTGGGCCGAGATCGCGCCCCTCGCCGGGATCGCGGTGGAGCATACGGGTCTGTTGCTGACCCTGCGCCGTCCCGAGGCCGTGGCCGTGGCGGAGGCCTTCCTCGAAACCGAAATGGCCGACGGCTGCGACCTTCTGGACGCCGCGAGCCTTGCCCGGCTGCATCCGCAGATCGCGGCCCCGGACACCCTCGGGGCGCTTCGCTCCACCGTCGACCTGCGGGTCGAGTCCCGCACCGCCCTGCCGAAGCTGGCCGCCTGGCTGGAGCAGGAGATGGGGGTGACCTTCCTCAATGCCACGGCCGCCTATTCCGCCCAGCCGCCGGAGATCGCCACCAGCCGTGGACCGGTCTCGGCGGCGGCCTGCGTGGTCTGCCCCGGCGACGATTTCGCCACCCTCTATCCCGATCGGATCGCCGCCTATCAGGTGGAGCGCTGCCGCCTGTCCATGCTGCGACTGGCCGCGCCGGGCTTTGTCTGGCCGGCCTCGGTCATGTCCGATCTCAGCCTCACCCGCTACGAGGGCTATGCGGCCCTGCCGGAGGCCGAGGCCCTGCGCCAGCGCCTGAAGGTGGAGCAGGCGACCCACCTCGCGAACGGCGTCCACCTGATCGTGGTGCAGAGCCAGGACGGCAGCCTCGTGGTGGGTGACAGCCACCATTATGGCGACCAGCCCTGGCCCTTCGCGCCCGCGGAGGCGGAGGCCATGATCCTGGACGAATTCGAGAAGGCCACCGGCCTTGCCCCGCCGCCGGTGATCGAACGCTGGACCGGCGACTATGCGGTGGCCCCGGGCCGGACCTTCTTCATCGACGCCCCCGACCCGGCCGTGCGCCTGGTCATGGTCACCAGCGGCACCGGCGCCTCCACCGCCTTCGGGATCGCCGAGAAGACCCTCGCCGACCTGTTCCAGACCCCGGGAGACATCGCCCCATGAACTATGCCGTCAAGGCCGTCATCTTCGACTGGGCGGGCACCGTGGTCGACTTCGGATGCGTCGCCCCCATCGAGGCCCTGGTCGCGGCCTTTGCCGCCGAAGGGGTTCCGGTATCGGTGGCCGATGCCCGCCGGGACATGGGCCGGGCCAAGCTGGATCACGTCTGGGCCCTGCTGCAGTCCCCCACGGTCGCGGCGCACTGGACCGCGGCCAAGGGGGCCGCACCGTCCGAGGGGGACCGCGACCGGATCTACGCAGCGCTCGTCCCCCTGATGGAGGCCGCCGCCACCCGGCATGCGGTGCTGATCCCCGGAGCGGCGGAGACGGTGGCCGAACTGCGCCGCCGGGGCGTGAAGATCGGCTCGGGCACCGGCTACACCCGGGAGATGATGTCCGGCATCCTGCCCCGGGCCGCCGCTCAGGGCTATGCGCCGGACGTGGTGGTCTGTGCGGGCGAGACCCCCTCCGGCCGCCCGGCCCCGCTGATGAGCTGGAAGGCCATGGTCGATCTGGACGTCTGGCCGGCCTCGGCCTGTGTGAAGGTGGACGACGCGGAGGTGGGGATCGAGGAAGGGCGTCTGGCCGGATGCTGGACCGTGGGCCTCTCCGGATCCGGCAACGGGGTCGGCCTTGACCTTGCCGCCTACCAGGCCCTTGACGCCGCCGACCGCACGGCCCGGGTGGCGGTGGCAGCCGCCGCCCTCACCGCCGCCGGGGCACACTACGTGGTCGACAGCGTGGCCGACCTGCTGCCGGTCCTGGACGACATCGCCCGGCGGATCGCTGCGGGGGAACGCCCCTGAGCGAACACGGCGGACGCCACCTGGGCCGGGCGGCGATCCTGTCCAAACATTAACTGGCCTTCCCGGTGTGCGACCTCTAGGTCGGGCAGGACTGGACGGAGGCGAACGATATGCTGGGATTCAACCGACTGGGCTGGCTGATCGGCGTGGCCGTCCTCGGCACCGCGCAGGCCGCAGGCGCGGAAACGCTGCAGGATGCCCTGACCCTGGCCTATGACAGCAACCCCAGCCTGCAGCAGCAGCGCGCTCAGCTGCGGGCGCTGGACGAGACCTATGTCCAGGCCCTGTCCGGCTACCGTCCGACGCTCGGCGTGTCGGCCACGGCCTATTACGACCGGTATTCTCCCGGCTCGGGCACCTCCGTCACCTCGCGCACGGCGCAGGCCACCCTGTCCGCGACCCAGCCGCTCTATACAGGCGGCCGGGTGAGCGCAGCCGTCCGCGCGGCGGAGGCCCAGGTACTGGCGGGTCGCGAGGCCCTGAGGTCCCAGGAGGCCACGGTCCTGCAGCAGGTCATCAGCGCCTATGTGGATGTGCGGCGGGATACCGAGATCGTCGAGATCCGCCGCGCCAACATGGACGTGATCAAGGCCCAGCTGGACGAGACCACGGCCCGCTTCAATGTGGGTCAGCTGACCCGGACCGATGTGGCCACCGTCAGCGCCCAGTACGCCCAGGCCCGGGCAGCCCTCGCCGCGGCGCTCGGCCAACTGAAGGCCAGCCGTGCCGCCTATCTGGCCGTGATCGGCCGCGCGCCGGGCACCCTCGCCCCCGAAACCTCCCTGCCGGGCGCGCCGAAGACCCTGGACGAGGCCTTCGACATCGCCGAGGCCCGCAATCCGCTCCTCCTGTCCGCCAGCCTGACGGAACAGTCGGACCTCGCCCTTGTGGCTCAGGCCCGCGCGGCCCGCATGCCGACCGTATCGGCCACGGCGTCCTTCAGCCGTGGGGCCTCGCT
>DAINBM010000259.1:0-1803 GCA_036732965.1 Caulobacteraceae bacterium
TAGCACGTCGGAGCCGGTCGAGGCAAACCGCGACTTGGTCGCGCCCTTCAGGTGCCGATAGGTCAGGTCGACCTTCAGGCGCTCCGTGGCATGCCAGCTGATGCCCGCCAGGGCCTGGTAGGCCAGCACGTTCTTCTGGGAGTCGATGTGCAGGTTCTGCGTGCCGGCACCCGCCGGTGCCGTGGCGAACTGACCCGTGGTCCCGACATCGAGCTGGGCCGCGCCGAGGCCGACGCCGACGAAGGGGCTGACCGCGGCCGTCGGGAAGACGTCCCAGATGGCGTTCAGCATGCCGGTGGTGGCGTTGAAGTTGCCGTCCGGCCGACCGCAGCGCGGCGACGCGGCCGAGCGGGTGACCCCGGCGGTGCAGAGGCCCGCGGGCTCCAGCGGACGCGTGCTGCCGTTGATGGCGCGGACGGTGGTGAGGGTCGAATTGCGGTAGCCGCCTTCAAGCTCCACACGGAAGTGGGGGGTGAACTGATAACCGACGCGGGCAAAACCCGCCCAGTCACCTTCGGACCCGAAGGACCAGTTGTAAGGTGCCCCGTCCGGCGCATTGCCGTCCGACGAGGCCTTGGTGGGATCGGCGTGGTGCAGGCCGGCATCCAGAGCACCATACCAGCCCGGCTGCAGATCCGCCGCCGACGCGGTGGTCGCCAGTAGCGCCACCGACAGGGCGGCTCCGGCCAAAAGGAATGTTTTCATGAGAAGAGCCCTCTTTGCCCTCACGCTCAGGCGCAGCGCCCAAGGCCAGGAATTAATGTATAACAACCCCGGTCGTGCGCCACAGTGCCATCTTGGCCACACAACGCAGAATACGGGCAGTCGGTCCGCAGCGTTCCCAGACGGCTGGTTAACGCTCACAGCACATATATGACACATTTGTGTGAGGACGGACAATGCCCTTCTCGGGGGTCCCGCCCGGCGGGGGCGCTCAGAGTTCCGCGACGGAGCCGGGCAGGCGGGCCCGTCGGTTCAGCCACATCACGCCTGTCAGGTCGGACAGGGCGGCCCACAGCCGCTGGAGGTTCGTGTACTTGGACGCGCCGGTGGTCCTTGGCCGGTGTCCCACCGGGGCGAAGGCGACCTGATAGCCCTCGCGGATCATCAGGGCCGGCAGATAGCGATGGATGTGGTCGAAATAGGGAAGGCGCAGGAAGGCCTCGCGATGGAACACCTTCAGGCCGCAGCCGGTGTCCTTCGCCTGGTCGTTCAGCAGGCGCTTGCGGATCCCGTTGGCCAGCCGGGAGGCAATCCGCTTGGCCGCCGTGTCCTGCCGCTTCACCCGTTCGCCGCCCACGAGGGCAAGACCCGCCGGACCGTTTGAGAGCAACTCCACCAGCCGCGGCGCATCCGCCGGATCGTTCTGGCCGTCCCCGTCCAGGGTGACGACGATCTCGCCGGACGCAGACAGCACACCTGTCCGCACCGCCCGGCTCTGGCCCGAATTGGCCCCGTGCGCGATCACCCGCAGGGTCGGGATCTCGGCCTTCAGCGCCACCAGGATGGTCCGGGTCTCGTCCCGGCTGGCATCATCGACGAACAGGATCTCGTGGGATGTTCCGGCAAAGGCCGTGGCGATCTCGCGGGCCAGGTCGGCGCAGGCCCCGGCCTCGTTATAGACCGGGACGACGATGGAAATGCGTGGTGGCAGACTGTCCGACATGAAACCCCAGATCCGCTCAGGGCGGTGGATTGGCTCGGCGCAGGTCTGCGCCCGGCGTTGCTTCTAGACCGATTTTGCCGCCTTGGCGAACCCCCGGAGCAGTCCCGGAGCAGCCCCTGAGCAGCCCCTGAGCAGCC